>JANMBS010000268.1:0-2215 GCA_031360525.1 Thermomicrobiales bacterium | reverse complement strand
CCTGCTTCGTGCTTGGCCTCCATCGGATGAACTCGCCTGCCACCGGGCGGAGCGGCAATCGGTTGAGCGCCGCCGGCATGGTCATCGCCGTCGGTGCGACGTTCATCTACCTGCTGACCCGTGAGGGCGGCCTGAGCGAGACCGCCGTCGCCATCATCCTGGTCGGTTTCCTGATCGGCGGCGGGGCGGGCCTGTATACAGCCCGGACCGTGAAGATGACCGCGATGCCGCAGCTGGTGTCGCTGTTCAACGCGGTCGGTGGCGGCGCTGCCGCACTCGTCGCGATCGACGATTTCATCCGGCTGAACTCGGGTGCCCCGGTGGATACGACGATCTTCGTCGTCCTCGGCGCTCTGATCGGCTCGGTCACCTTCAGTGGCTCGCTCATCGCCGGCGGCAAGCTCCAGGGCCTCATCCCGGGCAAGCCGATCTACGTCCCAGGCGGCCAGGTCGTCACGATCGCGCTCGCGGTGGTGGCCGTACTCGGCACCGCGGTGCTCATCCTCGGCGCGGCCGGGATCCTCGCGCTCGGCAGCAGCACGACTCTCGCCGTCCTCGGTCTGGTCGTGCTCGCCGGCCTCATCTTCGGGATCACGATGGTCCTGCCGATCGGCGGCGCGGACATGCCGGTCGTCATCAGCCTGCTCAACTCGTTCACCGGGACGGCCGCCGCGATGGCCGGCTTCGTGCTCGGCAACCCGGTCCTCATCATCGCTGGCGCCCTCGTCGGTGCGTCCGGCGCGATCCTGACAAAGCTGATGGCCGACGCGATGAATCGCTCGATCGTGAACATCATGGTCGGCGGGTTCGGTGGCGGCGACGAGGCTGCGGGAGCGGCCGCAGGTGCCGGCGGGACCGTCCGCGAGATCGGCGCCGACGACGTGGCGATCCAGCTCGCCTACGCCCAGTCGGTGATCATCGTCCCGGGTTACGGCCTCGCCGTCGCCCAGGCCCAGCACGCCGTCCGCGAGCTGGCCGAGCTGCTCGAGTCGAAGGGCGTCGACGTCAAGTACGCCATCCACCCGGTGGCCGGCCGGATGCCGGGGCACATGAACGTCCTCCTCGCCGAGGCGAACGTGCCCTATCCGCAACTCAAGGAGATGGACGAGATCAACCCCGAGTTCGACCGCTGCGACGTCGCCCTGGTCATCGGGGCGAACGACGTCACGAACCCGGCCGCGCGGCGACCCGGCTCGCCGGTGTCGGGGATGCCGATCCTCGACGTCGACCACGCCAAGTCGATCGTCGTCATCAAGCGCTCGATGGGCAAGGGCTACGCCGGAATCGACAACGAGCTCTACTCGGACCCCAAGACCGGGATGCTCTTCGCCGACGCAAAGGACGGACTGGCCGCCCTGACCGCGGCGGTCAAGGCGCTCTAGCCGGGGCGGGCCAAGGAAATGCCGCCGATCCGGCGCGGTCCTCGGCAGCCGTCAGGCGCTCGGCACCACCGAGGCGGTCCGTGGCGTCGTGGTGATGTCGTGCAGCTTGAGCGGCGCCAGGGATCCAAGGCCCTCGGCCACGACGATCGCGTCGTCGCCGGCTTGCAGGACGAAGTCGGTGCCGGGGTTGACGAATGCTCGGCCGCCGCGGTTGACCGACAGCAGCGTCGCCTTGTGGTCCCTGCGCAGGAGCGTGGCGACGGTGTCGATGGATTGCCCGAGGTATTCGTCGGGGAGCGTGATCCGGTAGAGCTCCGAACCCTCGCCGCCCGACACGATGTCGGTGACCAGCTCGGCCAGGCCCGGGTAGAGCGAGGAGCGGGCGAGCAGCCGCGAGGCGATCCGTGAGGTCACCATGATCTCGTCGGCGTGGGCCCGCCGGAAGTGCTCGACGTGAGCGGGGTTGTTGGCCTCCACCACGGTGCGGACCTGCGGGGCGATCGCCTCGATCGCCATCACGGTCAGGATCGAGCGCATGTCGGCCTCGTTGGAGGCGTCGGCCGGGCAGATCACGGCTGCCATCGCCTCCTCGATCCCGGCGCGGCGCAGGTCGTCGGCGCTGGTGACGTCGCCGTTGACGTAGTAGACGCCGTTGCCGGCCGGGTTCTTGTCGCCCTCGGCGAGCAGCACGATCTTGGTGTGGTAGTCGTCGCCCGCGAGCTCGGCGATCAGCTCGCGAGCGGTGGAGTTCCATCCGCACACCACGATGTGGTCGCGATATCCAGAGGCACCCATTCCTTGACCTTCCTTGAGCAAGAAGTCGATGAGGAAGC
>JANMBS010000260.1:0-2514 GCA_031360525.1 Thermomicrobiales bacterium | reverse complement strand
GTACGTCGACCTGTCGCTCTCGCCGACCTGGAATAAGTCCTGCCCGGACATGAAGGGCGTCCTGTCGGCGCCCGTTCCTCGGGAAGCTGTTGATCGCGACGGGTGGGACTGGCGGATGTCGGCGCCCGAAAAGTGGCGCTTGATCCTGCTCGACCTCGGTGACAGCAATGTCGTCGCGTTCATCCTCGACGACTCCTCGAGCGTGTCGCGCTTCGACGAGCTGGTCACGCAGACGATGCCGATGGTCGAGTCGTTCAGGTTCAAGTAGGCGACCGGACATCCTCCCCGGCGGCGGGCCTCTTTCTTCGCCGGGGACCGTCATCGGACGAGGCAGATGTCGCGCAAATGACTTCAAAGAGCCTAGACGAATGACTGTCCCCGCTGTACCGTTTTCTCGCGCCGTGAGGCCTCCTCGGTCGTTCGACCGATGACGCCGACGAGGGTGCGGCAGAGACTCCGTCGCAGAAAACCGCGATCCGGGGGGTCCAGGAGAACCGGAGCGGATGTCTGGCTGTCTGTTGAGGAGGATGCACGGTGACGACCCGCTTGCTGCATGTGGTCTGCACGCCGAGAGGTTTGGCCTCGAACACGGCGCGCGTCTCGTCCGCGCTTCTGGAGGCGATGCTCGAGCAGGACGAAGACCTCACGATCACGACGCTCGACCTGTTCAAGGCCGACCTGCCCGCTGTCGCCGGCCGGAACATCGAGTCCAAGTACATGCTGATGACAGGCCAGGCGCTCGATGAGTCGGCCCAAGCCTCATGGCGCCAGATCGAGAAGACCATCGAGCAGTTCCTCGATCACGACGTCTACCTCCTGACGGTCCCGATGTGGAACTTCGGGGTCCCCTATGCGCTGAAGTACTACATCGACGCGATCGTGCAGCCGGGCTATCTGTTCAGGTATCTCCCGGACGGGACACCCGAAGGGATGATCCACGACCGGAAGATGATCTGCGTGACATCTCGCGGCGGCGACTACTCCGGGGCGATGAAACCGTTCGACTTCCTCGAGCCCTACCTGCGCTCGATCTTCGGGTTCGTGGGCATCACGGACATCGACTTCTTCAACGCCCAGCCGATGGACATCTCGGTCGATATCCGACGGACGGCGCAGCGGCAGACGATGCGCGAAGTCCGCTCCTACGCCGAAGCCTGCGGATGGCGCGTCGGAGGCCGACCCGAGCTCAGCATCGCAGCCGGTTAGATCCTGAGCGACGGTCCAGGCGGTTCGTCCGGCGGGACGCCGCCCGCCGCCGGCGGTCGCGCTGGCTATCGTCTCCAAGTGATCCGGACGTCCCCATTCCACGAGCGCACGAATGCGCTGAACGAGACCGGGCTGTGGAGCCATTGGTCGGGCCACCTCGCGGCGCACCGTTACCAGCTGTCGGACAAGTTCGAGTACTTCGCGGTCCGGAACGCGGCCGGCGTGTTCGATTCCTCGCCGCTCTACAAGTACCGGATCCACGGACGCGATGCCACGCGGTTCCTATCCGGGATCCTCGCCCGCGACATCCGCCGCTGCGCGCCAGGCAACGCCCAGTACACGGCCTGGTGCGACGACCGCGGTTTCGTGGTCGAGGACGGAGTCATCCTCCGTCCGGCCGCCGACGAGTTCCTGCTGACCGCCGCGGAACCGAACCTCGCCTATTTCGAAGACCTCATCGGTCGCCGTGACGAGGTCGCCATCGAGGAGGTCAGTGACGACTACGGGATCCTCGCCGTCCAGGGTCCGCGATCGCGGGACCTGCTTGCGGCGCTCGTCCCGGGCGTGGCGACGATCCCGTTCTTCGGCCTGACAACGGGGAGCATCGCGGGCTCCCCGGTGACCGTGTCGCGGACCGGCTACAGCGGCGACCTCGGCTATGAGATCTGGGTCCGGAGCGATGACGCGCTCAAGGTCTGGGACGCGCTGTGGGCGTCGATGGCGGGTTTCGGGGTCCTGCCATTCGGGCTGGATGCACTGGACCTGCTCCGGATCGAGGCCGGACTGCTCCTGCTCGACGTCGACTTCGCGTCGAGTCGCTACGGCTGGACCGACGAGGACCGCTCCTCGCTGATCGAGCTTGGTTGGGGCTGGATGGTCCGGGACCTGGCCGCCGACGACCGCGCCTTCATCGGCCGCCGCGCGATCGAACGTGAGTTAGCGGAGGCGACGTCGCGCTGGCGATTGACCGGCCTGATCATCGACTGGGCCGACTACGAACGGATCTATGGCGAGGCGGGGTTGATCCCGCCCAAAGACCACACCCCGATCCTCGGCGAGATGTTCCTGTACGACGACGACAACGTCCAGGTCGGCTACACCACGAGCTATATGTACTCCCCGATGTTGCAGCGCCACATCGCCCTCGCCCGGGTCCGACCGGCCCTTGCCGCTCCGGGTTCGACCGTCCGACTGGAGATCGACGTGAACCATCGTTACGAGTACGTCGCCGCGCGGACCGCTCGGCTCCCGCTCTACAACCCGACCCGAAAGACGGCCTGACATGCCGAAGTTGCCGAGGACCTCGAA
>JANMBS010000246.1:0-2789 GCA_031360525.1 Thermomicrobiales bacterium | reverse complement strand
CGATCGCGACCGAACTGCGCCAGCTGATCGACTATCACAACGCCCGCGTCTACCGCCTGATCGGCGACGACCTCGTCCCGGTGGCGATGCAGGGCCAGGTCGGCGAATACGTCGATGAGACCCCCGACCAGCTGCGCGTCGCCGTCGGCGAGGGGATCACCGGCTGGGTCGCGGCCCACCGGGTCCCCCAGATCCTCGGCGATGCGGCGGCCGATCCCCGGGCGGACACGATCCCCGGGACAGAGGCGGACCTCGACGAGTCGATGCTGCTCGCGCCGATGGTGTTCGACGACCAGGTGCTCGGCGTCCTCGTCCTCTCGAAGCTCGGACTCAACAGGTTCACCGGGGACGACCTCCGGCTGCTCGTCATCTATGCCAGCTTCGCAGCGCAGGCGATGGCCAACGCCGATACGACCGAGCGGCTTCGCGAGCAGACGCTCGCGCTCGAGCAGCAACTGCGCGGCCAGCGCGAACTGCTCCAGATCACCGAATCGATCCTGACGACGCTCGACGCCCGCGGGGTCCTCGAGAGCATCACCGACCGGCTCGGCCGGTTGATCGTCTGCGACAACGTCGCGATCGAGGTCGTCGATCCGTCGAGCGGCCTCCTGACGCCTTTGACCGCTCGCGGGATCCACGCGGCTTACTACCTCGAATCGTGGGAGCCTGGCGAAACCGGCGTGGCGACCTGGGTCGTCGAGCACAACGAACCGGTGTTCATCAGCGACGAGCGCGACGATCCGCGGGTCAACCATTTCCGCGACCACCAGGACTCGATCGATGGGAGCCTGATCGTCGTCCCGCTGCGCGGCCGCGGTGGCGCCATCGGCGTCCTGACGATCGAGCGACTGGGCGTGGGCAATATCTTCTCGGCCGAGGAGTTCGAGCTGGTCCAGCTCTTCGCGGCGCAGGTCTCGATCGCGCTCCAGAACGCGGAGGTCTTCCAGGCGGTCGAGATCAGGGCACGCACCGACGATCTCACCGGCCTGTTCAATCACGGAACGTTCCAGGAGTGGCTGGAGCGGAGCATCCGCGATGGGACGCCGTTCAGCCTGATCATGCTCGACCTCGACGACTTCCGGAACGTCAATAATCTTCTCGGACACCAGGCTGGCGACACGCTGCTCCGTCAGATCGCGGGGAACCTCGTTCGAGCCGGCCGCGACTCGGACCTCGTCTTCCGTTATGGCGGCGACGAGTTCACGTTCCTGCTGCCCAACACCGACGAGGCCGGCGCCATCCAGGTCGCCGAGCGCGCGCGCGCCGCCGTCGCCTCGACCGATGGGTCGATCACCGCCTCGGTCGGGGTCGCCACGTTCCCGAAGGACGGCACCACGGCGACCGACGTCCTGCTCGCGGCGGACCGCGCCTGCTACGTCGCCAAGCGCGGCGGGCGGGACAACATCGTGACCGCGGCCGAGGGACTCGCGCTCGCCGCCGAGCTGTCGCTCCAGCCGCCGACCCCGGTCGACTCGGCCGAGCCACCGGCGGCCTGACGGTTCGTCACCGCTTTTGCGCTCGAGGCGTCACCATGGACGAAATGCGCATCGTCAGGCACTGGATGGGGGTCGGGCTCATCGCCGTGATCCTCGCGGCGTGTCTCCCTGAACCGACGAACCGGATCGGGGCAGGGGCCAGCCCGACACCGACCGCCACACCCGTCCCGACGCCCGCCGGTCCGACCCCGACGCCGTCCTTCGTGCGCCCGACTCCAACCCCGCAGCCGACCTTCTTCTCGTACACGGTCGCGTCGGGCGACAGCCTCGGCGCGATCGCCAAGCGGTTCAAGACGTCACCACGGAGCATCGCTTACTGGAACCGCGCGAGCTACCCGTCGCTCGACCCCGAATCGGGCTCCTACCGGCCGGACTACCTGAAGGTCGGCTGGGTCCTCGTGCTGATCCCGAACGCCGAGGTCGATCCGGAGGACCTACCGACGCTGCCACCCGAGGGGTGAGCCGGCCGGTCGGCCCGCTCGTGCGGCGGCCGCTATCGTGTGCCGATGAGCAGCACCGCCCCGCGCGCCCCGCTGATCGTCGTGACCGTCGCGGTCCCCGAGCGCCAGACCGAACCCGCGATCGCGGCCCGCAAGAACGCGCTCTACGCCGCCAGCGTGACGCGACACGGCGGCGAGGTGATCGTCCTCGACGCGACGTCCGACGAAGGGACGCGCGCGACTGCCTTCGCCTCGATGGACGGGCTGCTGATCAGCGGTGGCGCCGACCTCCACCCGGAACGCTACGGCCAGCCGAGCCGCGGCTCGACCACGATGGAGCCGGATCGCGACGCGCTCGAACACGAAGCCTGGAACGCCGCCCAGGAGCGTGCGCTCCCCGTGCTGGGCCTGTGCCGTGGCTTCCAGGCGATCAACGCGTTCTCCGGCGGCACGCTCCTCCAGCACGTCGACGACCACCAGGGACCGCGATGGGGCAGTGGGCCGGCCAAGATCCATCCGCTGCGGGTGGCCCCCGGCACGCGACTCGCCCGGATCCTCTTCCCGACCAATGCCGGCGGCGGTGTCCTGCGCGTCAACTCGTACCACCATCAGGCGGTCAGACCGTCCGACCTCGCACCCGGGCTCGTCGCCAACGCCTGGGCGAGCAGCCCGGCCGGTGACCTGATCGAGGGGCTGGAGGCGGCCGACGGGCGGTTCGTCTTCGGTGTCCAGTGCCATCCCGAGCGCACCGAATCGACGCCGCCGGCCTTCGAGCGGCTGTTCAGCGTCTTCGTCGACGCCGCGCGGGGACCGGCCGACCGGCGCTGATCGTGCTGGCCGCCCGACCCGCGCC
>JANMBS010000224.1:0-1807 GCA_031360525.1 Thermomicrobiales bacterium | reverse complement strand
CGCGATCCCGAGGTCCCGCTCCTGGCCAACAAGGACGGACGTCCGATCGAGACCGCCGAGGCCTGCCGGACCGAGCTGGTCGAGCATCTGACCGCAGGCGTCGACTGGATCCGCGCGGTCGAGCGGATGGCGGCATCCGGCATCACCACTTTCGTCGAGATCGGTCCGGGCCGGGTCTTGACCGGACTGATCAAGCGGATCGCCCCGGAGGCGGAGGTCATCCCGGCCGACGATCCGGGCCCGCTCGACCGGCTCCTGGCCCTCGCCAGCGTGCCTGCCTGACCCCGTCCACGTTTACGAAAGAGGCGACACAGTGCGCAAGCCCGACTACGACCGCCGCGTCGTCGTCACCGGTCTGGGGGTCATCAGCTCCATCGGTAACGATGCGAAGGCGGCCTGGACCAGCCTCGTCAACGGGGTTTCCGGCCTGGGTCCGATCACCCGCTTCGACACGACGCCATACGAGGCCAAGCTCGGCGGCGAGGTCCACGACTTCGACCCGACCGCCTGGATGGACGCGAAAGCCGCCCGCCGGAGCGAGTCGAGCATGCATTTCGGTGTCGCGGCGGCGAAGCAGGCGATCGCTGACTCCGGCTTCGAGATCACCGACGAAAACCGGACCGAGGTCGGGGTGATCTTCGGTTCGGGCGCCGGCGGCCAGACCCTGATGCTCGACAATTTCGTTTCGATGAGGGAACGCGGGCCTCGGACCGTCGCGCCGACCTTCATCGCCAACGCGCTGACCGACAGCTGTTCCGGGATGATCGCGATCGAGACCGGCGCGATCGGCCACAACATCTGCGTCGTGTCCGCTTGCGCGACCGGGACACACAACATCGGTGAAGCCGCCGAAGCCATCCGGCGTGGCGATTGCATCGCCGTCATCAGCGGTTCGACCGAGGCACCCCTTCTAGAAGTGGGACATGCCGGCTTCTCGAACATGCGCGGGATGGGGATGCCGCGCCCGGGCGAGGCTCCGCAGACCGTGTCGCGGCCGTTCGACGCGACGCGCGACGGGTTCGTCCTCGGTGAGGGCGCCGGCTCGCTCTTCCTAGAAGACCTGGAGCTGGCCAAGGCCCGCGGCGCCAAGATCTACGCCGAGGTCGTCGGGTATGGCTCCGCGGCCGACGGTTGGGACATGGTCCAGCCGATCGACGCCGGTGTCGGCTCGGCCCGGGCGATGCAGATGGCGCTCGAGCGGCGGGGCGTCCCGGCCGACGAGGTGGATCTGATCAACCCGCACGGCACGTCCACACCGCTCGGCGACAAGCGCGAGGCCGAGGCCTTGTGGACGGTCTTCGGGCCGCGGTCGAGCGGAACCGCCCGGTCGCTGGCGATCAGCGCGACCAAGTCGATGACCGGGCACATGATGGGAGCGGCCGGGGCCTTCGAGGCGTTCGCCACCGTCATGTCGGTCGCCGAAGGCTGCGTGCCGGCCACCATCAACTACCGCGACCCCGATCCCGAGTGCGACCTGTGGGTCGTCCAGGAGACCCAGGCCCTCCCCATCCGCTACGCCCTTTCGAACAACATCGGACTGGGCGGCCACAACGGGGCGGTCATCTTTGGCAAGTACAACGGCGACTGACGTCGGGCCTCTCTACAATCAGCCGACCACCAGCTGCCTGAGGAACACCATTGCCGCCTGAGAAGGATCCTGCCCGCCGGGCTGTCGTGACCGGGCTCGGTGCCGTCATGCCGATCGGCAACGACTTCGAGACCTACTGGTCGAACCTGATCGCCGGCGTGACCGGCACGCGCGAGGTCAAGCGCTTCGACGCATCGGCGTTCGAGGTCCGCATCGCCG
>JANMBS010000203.1:0-2187 GCA_031360525.1 Thermomicrobiales bacterium | reverse complement strand
GTACGTCGTGACGCCGTCCGTGGACGGCGACCCGGCGGCCATCCGTGAGCATTACCGAGCAGGGATCAGTAACACCAGCATCCACGAGGCCTATCCTGGCCACCACCTCCAGCTCGACACCGCCCGCCGCAGGGGGTCGCTGACACGCCTCCTGACCGACGCCCCCGAGTTCGTCGAGGGCTGGGGGATGTACTCGGAACTGATGATGCGCGAGCACGGTTTCGACGACGGCCCGGCCTTCCGGGTGATCATGCACACGGACGCGATCTGGCGGGCCTGCCGGATCATCCTCGACATCCGGCTCCATCGGGGAGAGCTGAGCGTCGAGGAGGCGACCGACTTCCTCGTCGAGCAGACCAACTTCGAGCGCCCCAACGCCAGGGCCGAGATCCAGTGGTACACGTACCGGCCGACCTACCCGTTGTCGTACCTGCTCGGGCGGACGTTGCTCCTTGGACTGCGGGCCGACGAGCAGGCCCGCCTCGGCAACCGCTTCGTCCTCAAGGGCTTCCACGACACCCTGCTGCGCAACGGATCGATCCCGATCAGCTTCCATCGCCGCCTGCTGTCGGCCGGGGCCTGACCACCTCGTGCAGGTCATCCCGGCCATCGACCTCGAGCGGGGCCGATCGCGGATCGTCTACTGGCCCGGGGCGGGCGCCGGGATCGGGGCACCGACCGATCGCCCGGACCGGATCGCCGAGAGGTTCGTCGCGCTCGGGGCCCGACTGATCCACCTCGTCGACTTCGACGGCGCCCGGGCGAGCGCGCCGGTCAATCTCGAGGCGGTCGGGACGGTCGCGGCACGGGTCGCCGTCCCGCTCCAGCTGGCCGGCGGCGTCGACACCGCGGAGGGGATCCAGCTTGCGTTCGCTGCCGGAGCGACCCGAGTCGTACTGACGACCGCCATCGCCGACCGTCCGGACGACCTGCGGGCGTGCCTCGCGGTGGCCGGTGACTGGCTCGCCGTCGGGCTGGATCCGCGGCCGGAACGGCTGGCCGCCTTCCACTGGCATCGGCCTTCCCCACCGACCGTCGAGGGACTCGTCGCCGAACTGGTCGGGGCCGGCGTCGCGCGCTTCGTCCTCGGCCACGGCGGCGCCGATCCGGACCTGGCCAGCACCCGGGAGCTCGTTCGGACGTACGATGCCGAGATCCTGGTGGCCGGAGGGGTCCGCGATCTGGACGGACTCCGCCGTCTCCGTGACACCGGCGTCGCCGGTGTCATCCTCGGTGAGGTCCTCCTCTCCGGGGCCATCGATTACCCAGCAGCCCTGGAGGCCGCCGCGTGACCCAGTCAGCACTCATCGTCATCAGCGAGCGAGCGTTCCGTGCCTGACCGGTCGCGTGGCAAGCGCCGGCGCGGCGCACAGAAGAAGGCGGCGCGTCCGCCAAAGCTCGCAACGCCGGCCGCCGTGTTGCCGGCGCTGCCGCCGGAGGCCTCGATCGCCGGACCCATGCGGCTGTACAGCAACTCGGCGCGCCTGGTGTCGATCTGGTTCATCGCGCCCTTGATGATGCCGTTCGTCTCGAGAAATGCATCGTCGCACTGGGCGATGATGTCGACAACGGCATTGCCGATGCAAAGCACGTCATAATCCGGCATCAATGTCTCCGCCAATAACCCTGCCGGCTTTCTGCCACGCCGACCCGGCGCGGGTCTAGCGATTTGGCGCGGCTTTGCCTAGCCGACAAATACCGGGGATCGCCACGGTTCGAGGCGCAGCGACAATTCGACCGTGGCAGAAGCATTTCACTCCAGCGTTGCCTACAAGCGGCTTGGTCGATCACTTCCGAAGGCGCCAACCAGCCATGCCCGCAAAAACCGATATGAAGACAGAGCTTGCGCTGCTCCTCGTGCTGGCTGTGCTGTGGGGGGCGTCCTACAGCTTCATCAAGATCGGCGTCGAGACGATCCCGCCGGTCACGTTGATCGCCGCCAGGACGCTGATTGCAGGCGGCATTCTTCTCGCCATCATCCGCTGGCGCGGCCTGGCTTTGCCGGGCGATCCGGCAAGCTGGCGCCGCTTCGCCTTCCAGGCCTGCCTCAACAGCGTCGTGCCATTCACACTGATCGCCGCGGCCGAGCGCTCGGTGGACGCCAGTCTGGCGACGATCCTGAATGCCACTTCGCCGATCTTCACCTTCCTGCTGACCGCCCTCATCACCCGCCACGAGCCGGTGACC
>JANMBS010000187.1:0-4251 GCA_031360525.1 Thermomicrobiales bacterium | reverse complement strand
TCACCCTCATCGCGCTCCTCGTGTTCGCGGGGGCGATGGGCAAGAGTGCGCAGTTCCCGCTGCACGTCTGGCTTCCCGACGCGATGGAGGGCCCGACCCCCGTGTCCGCCCTCATCCATGCCGCGACGATGGTCAACGCCGGCGTCTACCTGGTGGCGCGGACGAATCCGATCTTCGCCTCGGCGCCCTCTGCGCTGGTGGTGGTCGCCGCGATCGGGATCTTCACCGCGATCCTGGCGGCCTCGATCGCGATGACCCAGACCGACATCAAGCGCGTCCTTGCCTATTCGACCCTCAGCCAGCTCGGCTACATGTTCGCGGCGCTCGGGGTCGGGGCGTGGACCGCGGCGATCTTCCACCTGATGACCCACGGGTTCTTCAAGGGCCTCCTCTTCCTCGGTTCGGGCTCGGTCATCCACGCGGTCCACGAGGAACAGGACATGCGCCGGATGGGCGGCCTCGCGGCGAAGATCCCGATCACCTACGTGACGATGCTCGTCGGCTCCCTGGCCATCGCCGGGATCCCGCCGCTGGCCGGCTTCTTCTCGAAGGACGAGATCCTCGGAGAGTCGTTCAAGCTCGGCTTCACCTGGGTCTGGGCGATCGGCTTCATCGTGGCCGGCCTGACCGCTTTCTACATGTTCCGCTTGATGGGCATGACCTTCTGGGGTGCCTTCCGGGGCCCGCGGGAGATCTGGGAGAAGATCCACGAGTCCCCGCCGGTCATGACCGTTCCGCTCATCCTGCTGGCGATCCCGTCCGTCTTCCTCGGCCTGTTCCTGGGCCTTCCGCTCGGTGCAAGCCGGATCGCCCAGTGGTTGGCGCCGGTCTTCGAGGAGGGCCAGCACATCCTCCACGGCGAGGAGGCGGAGAGTGCCTACCAGCTCTTCGGCATCGACGGGGTCCTGATCATCGCCAGCGTCACGATCGCCAGCCTCGGGATGGTCCTCGCCTGGCGCCTGTTCGGTGCCGAGCTCGGACCGATCCGGATGGGAGCCCGCCCGGAGCGCGTCCGAGAGCTCACCGCGCGTGTCCCGTTCCTCTATCGGGCGTCGCTCAACAAGTGGTGGTTCGACGACCTCTACCACTTCCTGTTCATGGTCATCGGCGGCCGGATCGCCGCGGCGATCTGGTGGTTCGACCGTGAGGTCATCGACGGCACCGTCAACGCCATCGGGGCCGGGACGATCGACGCGGGCCGCGGCCTGCGCCAGGTCCAGACCGGGCGGGTCCAGAACTATGCCCTTGGCATCGCCATCGGCCTGATCGTGATGGCCGGGTCGTACCTGCTGCTGGCTGGCCGCTGACGATGGAACTCAGCAGCATCCCGATCCTGACGATGATCATCTTCCTGCCCCTGCTCGGCGCCCTGGCCGTGGCCGTCGCCCCGGCCAGCTCGGCCCGTCCGATCGCACTCGGCTTCGCGCTGGTGACCTGGATCGTCTCGCTGTTCCTGCTGGTCGGCTACCTGCCGGATCGGCCGGGCTTCCAGTTCGGCGAGACGCTCGACTGGATCCCGATCTTCGGCATCCAGTACAAGCTCGGTGCGGACGGGCTGTCCGTCGCACTGGTCGTGCTGTCGACGACCCTGTCGTGGATCTCGATCCTGGCGTCGTTCAAGCCGATCCAGACGCGGATCAAGGAATACATGATCGCGTTCCTCGTGCTCGAGGTCGGGCTGATCGGCGTCTTCCTCGCGCTGGACACGTTCCTGTTCTACATCTTCTGGGAGATCGTCCTCGTCCCGATGTACCTGATCATCGGGATCTGGGGCGGTGCCAACCGGATCTACGCGACGATCAAGTTCGTCCTGTACACGCTCGTCGGGTCCTTGCTGATGCTGGTGGCGATCCTGGCAACGGGGTACGCATATGCGTTCGGCCACGACGGCTCGTGGGTGGGCGCCTTCGACTTCGAGGTGCTCCGGGCGTATGCGGGGACGGGCGGTTTCGCCGACGGCCTCCAGCTCCTCGCCTTCGTGGCGTTCTTCCTCGCGTTCGCCATCAAGGTCCCGATGTTCCCGTTCCACACCTGGCTGCCCGACGCGCACACGGAGGCGCCGACGGCGGGCTCGGTGATGCTGGCCGCGATCATGCTCAAGCTGGGCGCTTACGGGTTCATCCGGTTCGCGGTGCCGCTCTATCCGTCCGCGGCAGAGACCTTCGCGCCGGTGATCATCGTGCTGTCGCTGATCGCCATCATCTACGGCGCGATCGTGGCCCTCGTCCAGCCCGACCTCAAGCGGCTGGTTGCCTACTCGTCGGTCAGCCACATGGGCTTCGTGACCCTCGGAATCTTCGTGTTCGACCCGCACGGGCTCCAGGGCGCGATCCTTCAGATGATCAACCACGGCTTGATCACCGGCGCACTCTTCCTGCTCGTCGGCGTCATCTACGAACGGACCCACGACCGGACGATCGCCAAGATGGGCGGACTGGCCGGGCGGACCCCGGTCTGGGCTGCGGTCTTCGGCTTCTTCGTCTTCGCCTCGGCTGGACTGCCCGGGCTGTCCGGGTTCGTCGGCGAGTTCCTGGCCCTGCTCGGCACGTTCGAGGCGAACCCGTCCGCGGCCGCCGTGGCGGCATTCGTCATGATCCTGGCCGCCGGCTATCTCCTCTGGATGTATGGGCGGATCGTGTTCGGCGAGGTCTCTGACTTCCTGGCAAGCCTCGGCGACCACCTGACGGACATGACGCCGGTCGAGATCCTGACCCTCGCCCCGCTCGGCGCGCTCGTTGTCATCTTCGGGCTCCAGCCGGGCCTCCTCCTCGACCTGGTGTCGGGCACTGTCACCGAGACCCTCGTGGCGGTCAGGCCGTCGGCGCCGATCGCGATCCCGACGACCGTCGTTGTCGGGCTGCTGTTGATCCTTGCCGTGCTCATCGTGGCTCGCATCGCGTGGGCGCTCGTCCGGCCGAGCCGCGCGGGTCTCGAGCCTGAGACCGGGGTCGCCCATTGAGCTGGCAGGACTTCCTGACGATCAGCCCGCTGGTGGCGGGCATCCTGACCGCGGCGGCGATCCTCATCGTCGACCTCATCCGGCCGGGACGTGCGGCGGTCGCCGTGGCCGTCTCGTTCACCGGCCTGGCGCTCACGGCCATCCTCGCGCTCGCGGTCGGCGGCGGTGCGACCCCGGCCACCGCGTTCGGTGGTGCCTATCAGGTCGATGACCTGACGACGTTCCTGGACATCGTGTTCGTGGCGGCCATCGCGCTCACCATCGCGTTCGGCCCCGACTACCTCGTTCCGCGCAACCTGCCGGTCGCGGAGTTCGCGGCGATCCTCGTGTTCGCCATGACCGGGGCGATGCTCATCGCGGCATCGGGCGACCTGCTGATGCTGTTCCTGGGCCTCGAACTGATGGTCCTGCCCGGCTACCTGCTCGCCGCCTTCCACAAGTCGGATGCCTACTCGACAGAAGGGGCGATCAAGTACTTCCTGCTCGGCTCGTTCAGCTCGGCGATCTTCCTGTTCGGGCTGGCCTTCGTCTGGGGCCTGACCGGCACGACGAAGCTCGACGTCATCAACGAGACGCTGGCCGCGATCGCCGCCGGCAGCGCGCCGCTCTCGCCCGGCCTGGCGATGGGCCTCGCCTTCCTCACGGCCGGCGTCGCGTTCAAGATCGCGGCGGTACCGTTCCACTACTGGACGCCCGACGCGTACCAGGGCTCCCCGACTCCGATCACCGGGTATCTGTCGGTGGTGCCCAAGGTCGGCGCGTTCGCCCTGATCCTGCGCCTGTTCGTCGAGGGCCTGGGGCCACTGGCGGACTGGTGGATGCCGGTCGTGATCGTGCTGGCGACCGCGACGATGACGCTGGGCAACCTGGTGGCGCTGACCCAGGACAACGTCAAGCGGATGCTTGCCTACAGCTCGATCGCGCACACCGGCTACATGCTGGTCGGGCTGGCCGCTTGGGCCGGCGATCCCGAGGGCCGGCTCGACGGCCTCGAAGCCCTGCTCTTCTACGGTGTGGCCTACGCGTTCATGAATCTTGGGGCGTTCGCGGTCATCGCCGCGCTCCAGAAGCGGCCCGGCGTCACGTCCAGCCTCGCGACCTTCGCCGGTCTCGGCCGGCGCGAGCCCCTGCTCGGCATCCTCATGACGCTCTTCCTGCTGTCGCTCATCGGGATCCCGCCGACCGCGGGGTTCTTCGCCAAGGCCAACATCATCCTGGCCGCGGTCGAGGCCGGCGGACCGCTGACCGTCCTGGCCGTCATCACGGTCCTCAACGCAGCCGTCGCGGCGTTC
>JANMBS010000185.1:0-2045 GCA_031360525.1 Thermomicrobiales bacterium | reverse complement strand
CCATCGTCCTCTCGATCGCCCGGATCTTGTCGCGCAGCACGGCCGCGCGCTCGTAATCGGTCCGTTCGGCGGCAGTCGACATCTCGGTCCCGAGCGCCTTGACCAGCGCTTCCTGGCGACCTTCGAGGAAGAGCTCGACCTGGTCGATGTCCTTTCGGTAGTCGTCCTTCGAGATGGCGGTGATGCACGGGCCCTGGCAGCGCTTGATGTGATAGAGCAGGCACGGCCGCTGGAGGGCGCGGACTCCGTCCTTGATGTCGATCGTGCAGGTCCGGAACGGGAACAGGCGGCGGACCAGGTTCATCGATTCGTCGACGCTCGATGCCGACGCGTACGGCCCGAAGTAGCGGCTGCCGTCGTTGACCAGCTTGCGCGTGCGCTCGACGCGGGGGAACTCGTCGCCGAGCGTGACCTTGATGTACGGGTAGCTCTTGTCGTCCTTGAGCCGAACGTTGAAGCGCGGCCGGTAGCGCTTGATGAGGTTGGCCTCGAGCAGCAGCGCCTCGGAGACCGAATCGGTCTGGGTCACTTCGACGTCGACGACTCGATCGATGACGCTCCGGATCCGGTGGATCTCGCCGCCCGGCGCCTGCTTCTGCCAGTACGAGCGGACGCGGCTGCGCAGGCTCTGCGCCTTGCCGACATAGACGACGTCGCCCCGGGCATCCCTCATCAGATAGACGCCTGGCTTATCGGGCAGTTTGGCGAGCGCGGAGGCGAGTTCGGGGGTCACACCCCAATCCTACGAGTCACGGCGATTCTCGCAGGAACTTGTGAGGCCCGGACCCGTCGGCCCGGCCTCGTGATCGTCGTGTCGGAAGACTCAGCCCCCAGGGATGGTGATCAGCAGGAGCTGGCCTCCTTCGCGTTTGTTCGTCCAGCTGGTTGCGGCCTGTTGTTCGACGAACAGGGTGTGGGCTTGGATGTTGATCAGGAACTTCCCGGGTCCAAAGATCGAGGACACGTCGACGATCCCCGTGGATTCCCACTCCCCCCAACGGCCAGCAGTGGCCGCCGAGTCCTTGTCGGTGGGACCCTCATCGGCCGACTGATCCACCTTTGCCACAATGCCGAGGATGGTGTCGTTGAACCTGTATTGCCAGACCCGCGCGGTCGTGGCGCGAGCCGAATCGCTGATCTGCTGGGCCGCGTCGAACTGCTGGCTGCTGCCAGGGTCCTCCAAGACATACAACCCATTGAGCGTCGTCTCGAGGTTGTCGGGCTGGTGGATCTCGCCGGGCGTCTTGACGGGAGAATCGTCACCCTCGATCAGGATCGAGAGCGACAGCACCTTTGTCGGGTCGGTCGGGTCGAGGACCATCTTCCAGATCCGGCCGTTCGTCGAACGGAAGGCCTGCCCGGCGAACGTTTGATCCGAGCGCAGACCGCGGCCGGAGTCGGCCAGATAGACCACGTTCGACATGCCGGGCCGCTTGTCCGTGGCGATGTCCTCGATGCGCAGGAATTGGAAGGCGTTGTGCATATCGCCCCAGTGCTCGAGGACCCACTGGGGACCGTCGATGCCGGGGCCGGAGGTCACGCCCGGCGCGCGCTGCCAGGTTCCATTCGACGGCGGTGCAGGGAACGGGGTCACCCCGTCGTCCTCGACGAAGTCGGCCGACGTGACGTCATTCCCGTCGGCGTCCTTGCCGGTAGCGATCTCCCTGGGCACCGGGACGAAGTGCCCGCTGATGTCAGTCGTTGCGCTGATGCCGAAATCGAAGTAGTCGTTGACGGCCGCAAACTCCGCGTTCGGGACGAACGCCCACAGCTGCCCTTCGTCGTTCCAGACGGCATCAGCATCGTCGGCGATGTAGGCATAGACCTGTGACTGCGCCGCGACCTGGTTGAACGAGTCGTCGCCGGAGAGAAGGACCGGTTTGTCGTAGCCGGGGACCGCGACGTTGTTCTCGTGGTTGAGGCGGCCCATGCCCCAGATCGTTCTGTACACGGCCGCTTTCACGTCATAGGCGACGACGGCGCCGATCTGGCGTGCACCCGCACCACCCTCGGTGGCCGGCCACGCGATGCCCGACTCATTCACC
>JANMBS010000167.1:0-7324 GCA_031360525.1 Thermomicrobiales bacterium | reverse complement strand
CCGTCGACCTCGACTGGATCGAGTCTCTCGCGTCGCCCCTGCCGCCCGCCCTGGCCGCCATCGAGGCGGCCGCCCAGGGACCCGGGATCCCGATCGTCGATCGCGACGCCGGGCGGGTCCTCCAGGTCCTCGCCGGCGACCGGCGCCGGATCGTCGAGGTCGGCACGGCGTACGGCTACTCGACGCTCTGGATGGCCATCGGCCAGCCGGCCGACGGCACGATCGTGACGATCGACCCCGACCGCGAGCGGACCGACCTCGCTCGCGGCTGGTGGCGCCAGGCCGGCATCGGGGACGAGCGGATCACGGTGGTCAACGCCCCGGCGCTGGATGCGATCGGGTCCGACCCCGCGCTCGACGGCCCGTTCGATATGGTCTTCATCGACGCCCTCAAGCCCGAATACGAGGCGTACCTCGCGGCACTCACTGGCCGGCTGGTCCCCGGCGCGCTGATCGCCGCCGACAACGTCCTGTGGAGCGGCCGGTCGTCCGGCGCGCGACCGGCCGCCGCAGACGACGCCAACACCGCGGCACTGCGGGCCTTCGACGCCGCGGTGCTGGCCGATCCACGCTTCTCCGCCACGATCCTGCCGGTCGGCGACGGCCTCCTCATCGCCACGTGGCGCGGCTGATCGAGCCGGCCGTGTCGATCAAGGTCCGCGTCCGCCTGTTCGCCATCCAGCGCGAGCTGGCGGGCACCCGCGAGGTCCCACTCGACCTCGTCGACGGGGCAGACGTCGAGGCGGCCTGGGTGGCGCTGGTCGCGCGCCACCCGGTCCTGGCGCCGGGCCGCGAGTCGCTCCGCTTCGCCCGGAACGGCGACTATGCCGATCCGACGACGACGCTCTCCGATGGCGACGAGGTGGCGATGATCCCACCGGTCTCCGGCGGGAGCGGCGCGGACGGGGCGGGCCCACACGCCCACGCCGGCCACCCCGCAACCCGGATCCTCGAACTGCGCGAGACCCCGTTCACGGCGGCGATCCTGGCCGAGCTCGGCGATGCCCTGGCCGCGCCCGAGGACGGCGCGGTCGTCGGGTTCCTGGGGCGGACCCGCTCGACGCCTGGGACGCCAGCGCCGGGCCAGGAGGCGGAGGCAGCCCGCCACGCCGGGCGGAGCGTCGACTCCCTCGAGTACGAGGCCCTCGACACGCTCGCCCTCCGGACCCTGACCGACATCGCCGACGAGGTCGCGGCCCGCTTCGGGGTCGAACGTCTGGCGATCGTCCACCGCATCGGGGAGGTGCCGCTCGGCGAGCCATCCATCGCCGTGGTCGCCGTGGCGCCGCACCGCGGGGCGGCCTTCGACGCGGCGCGCTACGCGATCGACGAGACCAAGGCGCGTGCCCCGATCTGGAAGGCCGAGCGGTTCGAGGATGGGCACGTCTGGATCGGTCACCAGGCACGAACGGGTCCCGAGGAGGGGTGATGCGGGTCTACATGAGCGTCGACATGGAGGGCGTCGCCGGCGTCAACCACCCCGGCCCGACCGGTTCGGGACACCCCCGCTACCCGGCCGCCGTTGACCTGATGGTGGGCGAGACCAACGCCGCGATCGAGGGGGCGCTGGCCGGTGGCGCCGAGGACATCCTCGTCAACGACAGCCACGGCGGCATGTTCAATCTGCTGCCCGACCGGATCCACCCGGCGGCGCGCGTCCTGCAGGGCCAGAAGCCGTGGTCGATGGTCGAGGGCGCAGGACCGGACGCCGGGTTCGACGTCGCGCTGTTCGTCGGCTACCACGCGCGGGCCGGACATGCGCGAGGGACCATCGCCCACACCTATTCGCTCGCGCCGGTCGAAACGCGCCTGGACGGCCGGCCGACAGGCGAGTACGGCCTCAACGCGATGATCCTCGGGAGATGGGGCGTGCCGGTCGGCCTGGTCGCCGGCGACGATGCCCTGGCCGAGGAGGTGGCGGAATGGCTGCCCTGGGCAGAGCGCGTCGTGGTCAAGACTGCGGCCGGTGGCAACGCGGCCGCCTCGGTGCACCCAACGGTCGCCGCCGACCGGATCCGGGCGGCCTCGGAACGAGCGGTCCGCGCCGCGGCGGCCGGGCGACTCGAGTTACTGCGTGTCGGACCGCCGGTGGTCATCGAGGTCGACTACAGTCGGGGCGTGGAGGCGGACTACGCGGCCATCGTTCCAGGCGCCGAGCGCGTCGGCGACCGCGGGGTCCGGTTCGCGTCCGACGATCCGGCGATCGCCTATCGCGGCTTCCTGGCCGGCGTTCGGCTGGCGGGCACCGTCGATCGGTGACCCTCGACCGGTCGGCCCGTCGATCGGCACACGCGACTGGAACGCGACGCGTGGGCGCGACCCCGCACGCCATACTTGCGCAAGACCTCCCGGGGGCCGGGGGCCACATGAGGTACCCGTGGCGTCGCTGATCCCTGTCACGTTCACGCCGTGACGTCCGACTGGCCGCTCGACCGCCTGGTTGCGCGGGCGGATGCCCTCGCTGGCGCGTGGGGGGCCCGCGCCCGCGGCTCGACGACGACCGGCCAGGAACGCGCGATCCTGCGGCTGTTCGGGGTGACCGGGCTCGACAGCGCCGGACGGCCACTCGCGGGTGCGACGGTCGACCGCTGGTTGAGCGGCGACCCCAGCGCCCTCGGCAATGGGATCGCTCTGCCGTTCGCGATGGCCCTGGTCGAATACGACCTCGAGCCGCCACAACTCGCGATGGATGTCGCGTCGGGTGCGATCGACCTCGCCCTTGAGAGCGAATTGCTCCGCGAGCCCGACCGGCGCGTGGTTGCCGAGGCCGAGGCGCAGCGGCTCGCCAGTGCAGCCGTCGAGCGCATCGACGCGCAGCGGACGGTCAGGCGCGAGACCATCGCGATGCTCGGCGAGGCGGATCGACCATGGCTCGGGGTCACCCTCCGCGAGCCCGAGGTCGAAGCCGCTCTCGAGGAGGCCGCGAACCTGATCGCGGCCGGCATCGACCTGATCCGCATCGAGGTGCCGATCGGACGCGAGATGGCCGATCGGTTGGCGGACGCTGGCCTCGAAGTACCACGCTGGCAGCCCACCGGCAGTGCGCGCGGGCTCGACCCCATCGAGTCAGCCCCGACCGGCAGTCAGCGTGCCATCAGCCGGTTGCGTCGCGCGATCGATCGCGCCGCGGCGCGCCGCCGAGCCTATGTGCGGCTCGCGACCGCCGCGCCGGCCCTCGGGGCACCCGAGGGCGCCGTGGTGGCCGCCTTCGAGCGGATCGACCTGCTCACCTCCGATGCGATGGCCGAGATCGTGGCCAACGCGGTCGAGCCCGAGCGCGCCCTGGCGGATCATGCCTTCGCGCATCGCCTGGCGCGGCGGGCCGGGACAATGATCCTCGTCGGGCCGGGGCCTCTCGTGGTGGCGCCCGACCTGTCGTCGGGCGTGCCCTCGGACCCGGCGACCCGCGCGGGCCGTGCGCTCGCCCTCCAGCTACTGGGCGTCACGATGGCGCGGGGGGATGGGTTGGCGCCGGACCAGATCATCGTCGGCGCCCTCCCGCCGTGGTTGACCGACGAGGGGGCCCCCGGCGCGCGCGCGATCGCCGAGGTCGCAGTCCGTCGCGCGCTCTTCCCGGACCACCCGCTCGGGTTCGTGGAACCGCCGACCGGGACCGATCGGTCGATCCTGTGGCCCTACGTCCAGGCCGCGGCGGCCGTCCATGGCGGGGATATCGCGCTCGTCCTGCGAGCCCTCGACATCGCCCCCGACGACCCGGTCGCTGCCACTCGAGCGACTCGGGCCGCCTCGCTGGTCTCGGTCGACGTCGCGGGCGCCACGGTCCCCGGCGCCCTGACGGGGATCGCCCGGGACCACGCTCGCGGAATGGTCGAGGCGGCGCTCGTGACGCTCGACGGACTGGGCGACCAGGGTTGGCGGACCGTCGCCGGAGACCCGCCCGGTGCGGCCCGCGGGTCCCGGGCGCGCGATGCCGCGACCGAACGTACCGAGTCCTTCGACCCGTTCGCATCGATGCTCGGCCCGCGCGGCTGACGCTCAGACGGCGACGGCGTCGCGCAACAGCGGCCGGCAGCGAACGGTGCCGTCCCGCCATTCGAAGGCCTCCAGGCGCAGTGCGTTCGGGTCGTCCGCCTCGAATTCCTCGGCCAGCCATGTCGCAAACGCGAGGTCCACGTCGTCGGGGAGCCCGACGAGCAGGTCCCGCGACGGCGCGATCAAGAGCGCGGGCTCCGGCCCGAACAGCCGCTCGACGGCTTCCGGGACGAGGACGGCCGTCGACGCCCAGCCATCGCGTGACTGGAAGGCGATCGTCCGGAAGCCTCCGATCGGTTCGCGGACGAGGTCGTAGTCACGCGCCTGACGAGCCCGGCGCCGAAGGTTGCGCAGTGCGCGCTCGGTCAACTCGGCCAGGTCGACCGGCCAGCCCTCGAGCTGTGCTGCCCCGACCCGCGCGAAGGCCAGCCCGAGATCGACCCCGAAGCCGATCGTGACCCCGGGCGGAACGACCGCGTGGGCCGGCGGCTCCACCTCGTAGGTGAACGGGCGGGCGCGCTCGAAGACGGGCAGGATATCGTCAGCGACGTCCTGCCACGTCAGGCCGCCCCGATCGATGCGGCCGAGCAGCGTCCGCACGTGCGGGTTCCGCTCCAGGAAGCCCGCGCCCGCGCCGGTCAGGTGCCGGTGCGTGCCGTGCTTGCCCCGCGGCCGGTTCGTGCGCTGGGTCCGACGCTTCGACATCCTCCGATGATGGCGATCGGCCCTGCATCGGCGCGTATCTGCGACTTATCCACCACTTACCGCGGGGAGGACGTGGACGACGGCCGCGGCACCGACCGCCGTGGTCAGGTCGGCCGGCTGGCCATCGACGAAGACGTTGATGTGCGGCCGAAGCCGGGTCCTCGTCTCGAGCAGGCGGTCACGGACGCCCGGCACCGCCAGGTCGAGTCCGTCGATGACGGCGGCGACCGACTCGCCCGCGACCTCGTGCCGTTTGGTCGTGCCCGGGAACAACGCGATCAGCGATGCGGGGAGCAGGACGGTCGCCATCGGTCAGCCGATGACGGCCGCCTCGACCGCCCAGATCTCCGGCAGCGTGTCGGTGATCATCCGCCACGAGACACCCTCATCCGAGCTGTGCCAGACCTGCCCTGTCTCCGTGCCGAAGGTGATCCCCACCGGGTCGAGCGTGTCGCGGGCCATCGCCTCGCGCAGGACCGACATGTAGGCATCCTGCGTCGGCAGCCCGGCGTCGGAACAGATCCACGACGCCCCCCGATCGTTCGTCCGCCACACGGCGGTGTGGCCGCCCGGCATGAAGCGACCCTCTTCGGGCGTACTGAGCGGAATCAGCCAGCAGGTGTCGGCGTCGCGCGGGTGGGCCACCATCGCGAACCCGAAGTCCGTCGGCAGGTCGCCGGTGATCTCCTGCCAGGTCACCGTGGCGTCGTCCGAGCGATAGACCCCGCAATGATTGCGCTGGTAGAACGTGTCCGGCTCACCCGCGGCCATCGCGAACTTGTGGACGCACTGGCCGGTCTCCGGAAAGCGGTCCTCCGGGTTGAACTCCGCCCGGACCCCGACATTGCGCGGCTCCCAGGAAACACCCGCGTCGCGCGTCTCGAAGACGCCGACCGCCGAGATGCCGACCCACGTCCGGTCGGTGTCGGTCGGGTGGGGGATGATCGTGTGGGCGATCAGGCCGCCGGCCCCCGGGGTCCAGGTGGGACGGGTGGGGTGGTTGGTGAGGCCTTCGATGTGACGCCAGTTCGACCCGCCGTCATCGCTCCGGAACAGGCCGGCCGGCTCGACGCCGGCGAGGAGCCCGCCGTCCGGGGTTGCCGCCAGGCTCCAGATCGTCTTGATCGGCTCGGCTTCGTCGCCGTACGTCAGCCCGGCCGACGAGTGGGTCCAGGTTTCGCCGTCGTCCTCGCTTCGCCAGACCGCCGGGCCGTACCACGCGTTCCCGGCGGCGACCAGGAGCGCGCCACTCCCGGGCTCGACGATGATGTCGTGGACCGGCCAGCCCTCGCACAGCGGCCCGCGCACGGACCAGTCGCGGCGCGCTTCGTCGCTCTCGAGGATGAACGCACCCTTTTTCGTCCCGACCAGCAGTCGGACTCGCTTGGCCATCGTCGGATCCCTCCTCTAGCCCCCGGCCTTGAACGGATAGACCACCCACGCATCCGTCGTCACGGCATGGACGTCCGGCTTGCCCGGGACCACGGAATGAGTCGGTTTCCAGTGCAGGACGACGGTCGTCGGGATGCCACCTGCCTGGCGGATCCGCTCGATCACCGCGTGGATGGTGGTCCCCGAGTCCCAGACCTCGTCGACGACGAGGATGCGCTGGCCACGCAGCTGCGAATCGGCCGGGAACTGGAGGAACGTGGGATGTGGGCCCGGCTGGCCCTGGTCGTCGTAGTACTCGACCGCCGCCACGAGGATGTTGCGGATGCCCAGCCGATAGGCGAGCATCCCGGCCGGCACGAGACCGCCGCGGGTGATCGCCAGCATGAGGTCGAACTGCTCGCCGCGGAGCCGATCGGCGAGGCCTGCGACGAGCTCGTCGAGCACGTCCCAGCTCACGATGTCCTGGCCCGGCGGAACGGTCGTCTGCATCCGACGATGATACCGACCCATCCCACTCGCGGCGTCCGGTGTCGGTCGCTCGGCGTAGCATGCGCGCATGGGTCGGCGGACTCTCCTGGCGCTCGACATCGCGCTGAAGGTCGGGCTGGTGGCCTTGCTGGCGCACGCGATCGTGAACCCGGATCTGCCCCAGTACAGCGGCAAGGCGATGCTGGGGCGGGCCCTGACGTTCCCGATCGCGGCCTTCCTCGTGCCGGCGATCTGGTGGCTGCGCTGCCGGGATCGGCCGTACCCCGTCGATGTCGACGTGCTGGTCACGGCGCCCTTCGTCATCGATGTCGCCGGAAACGCGCTCGGCTTGTACGACTCGATCGCGTGGTGGGACGACGCGAACCATTTCTTCAACTGGATGCTGATCACGGCCGCGGCTGCGCTTGTCCTCCGCTCCACCGGGTCGGGTCGGCTGGTCTGCTTCGGACTCGCGGTCGGGTTCGCAGCGGTGACGGCGATCGTCTGGGAGCTGGCCGAGTACGTCACGTTCATCCGCATCTCATCGGAACTCGCCACCGCCTACACCGACACCCTCGGCGACCTCACGCTCGGGACCCTCGGCGGCACGCTGGGTGCCGCGATCGTCGGATTGCGGTCCGAACCGCGCTTGGAGGAGACATGACATCGATCTTCGACACCGCGTTCTGCCGACTCGTTGGGATCCCACTCCCGATCGTCCAGGCGCCGATCGGCAGCTTGGCCGTTCCCGAACTCGCGGCCGCGG
>JANMBS010000166.1:0-3190 GCA_031360525.1 Thermomicrobiales bacterium | reverse complement strand
GTGACCAACACCGAGCGGATCGCCCGTGCGATCGAGGAGGACGCGGCCAATTCCGTCCTCATCAAGCTGAACCAGATCGGGACGCTGACCGAGACCATCGAGGCCATCGCGCTCGCCCGCGGAGCGGGTTGGTCGGCCGTCGTCTCACATCGCTCCGGCGAGACCGAGGACACCACGATCTCCGATCTTGTCGTCGCGATGGGCACAGGCCAGATCAAGACCGGAGCCCCGTCGCGATCCGAGCGTGTCGCCAAGTACAACCGGCTCCTGCGCATCGAGGGCGAGCTCGGCGACAGCGCGCGCTACCCGGGTCGGAGCGCCCTGGCAGGCCTTCCCAGGCCCGCGCGCCAGGCCCCGGAGTCGAGGGTCGGGGCCCCGTCGTGAGCCGGCTGGTCGATCGGGGCGCGATCACGGCGGCATACGTCGGGATCGGGATGGCCGTCACGATCGTGGTCAGCTTCCTGCTGGTCATCCCGATCGAATGGGTCATCTGGATGCTCGCGCTTCCGAGCGGCCTGCTCATCGGCTACTACGCCAACCAGCGCTCGAACCGGCGAGCCGGGCCGTGGGGCCGGATCCTGGTCAACGGGCTGTTCGCCGGGATCGTCACGGGCCTGACAGCCGCGGCGCTCGTCCTGCTCATCAAGGGCCTGTTCTTCTACGCAGACAACGGCTATCGCGATCCGGGTCTGGGCGGACCGATCGCCTGCCAGGCCGGCGCCGACTGCGTCTACCAGCGTTACCTCCAAGCGGGCCGGGGCCCGGATTTCGTTTCGGCCGGTGTCACCGACGCCGCGACGTTCACGGGGTTCTATTGGAGCGAGCAGTTCAGCAGTGCTGGCACGGTTCTCCTGCTCACCGCTATCGGTGGACTCGGCGGGGCCGCCCTGTACGGCGTGTTCCGACCGAAGCCGGAGGTCGTCGCGGAGACGAGTTCCGCGGCCTGACGGCTCGCGCCCTCGTTCGCGCCGACTCAGCCCGCCGACTCAGCCCGCCGACTCAGCCCGCCGACCCAGCCCGCCGACTCAGCCCGATATCGAAACGCCCCGGGAACCCGGGGCGTCGAGGTGACGGAGGGGGAGTCGAACCCGTCCGCTATCGCTTGGTCGCGGCCTTCTTCTTGGGAGCCGCTTTGGCGGTCGCCTTCGGCGCCGCCTTGGTCGCTGCCTTGGTCGCGGCGGGCTTCTTGGCGGCGGCCTTGGTCGTCTTGGTCGCGCTGGCCTTCGTCGTCGCCTTCGACGCGGCCGGCTTGGCTTCGGCGGTCGCGGCGCTCGCCTCAGCGGCAGCGGCCTTGGCGGCGGCGGCCTCGGCTCGGGCTGTCTTGCTCAGCGCCGCTCGGGCCTTGCCGGCAGCGGTCTGGGCGCCCTTGGCCTTACCGGCCTTGCCGGCGGCGATGCGGACCTTGGCGGCCTTGGCGGCGGCGGCCTTGCCGGTCGTCTTGACGACGCGGCCGCCGGTCTGGACCCGGTCGCCACCGAGGGCGGCGTTGACCTTGCGGGTCAGGCGCGACTTTCGGCGTGCGGCGGCGTTCGGGTGGATCGCCCCGACCTTGGCGGCCCGATCGAGCGCGCTGAGCGCCTCGGCCAGGGCGGCGACGGGATCGATCGTCGAGTCGGCGGGCTGGGACGCAGCGCTCAGGGCCTTCGCGACGAACGTCTTCGCGGCGGTTCGGCGAGGCTGCAGGACCTCGTGGCGGCTCTGTGCCTGACGGACCCTCTTGAGTCCGGACGGCGTACGAGCGCCCGTCCAGGTGCGGGGCGTCTTGGCCAAGGGTGGGAACCTCGAGTGATGTTTGTGGTCAACGGCGAGCGACGCGGGACGAGCGCCGGGCGCGAAGGCGGATGGTAGCACAGGACGGCTGGAGGACACGCCCGGCGACGTCGTTCACGACCCGCCACACTGACATCCGTGGTCGCCATCATCGGTGGTCTCGGGGCCGCCGTGCTCTGGGCCGCCGCCACCCTCTGTTCGTCACGTTCGAGCCGGATGCTCGGCTCGCGGGTCGTTCTCGGTTGGGTGATGGTGGTCGGCGTCATCGTCGGGCTCCCGATCGCGGCCGTCAGCCCGATGCCTGAGACTCTCGAGCCATCGACGATCGCGCTGCTCGGTCTCGCCGGGATCTGCTACGTCGTTGGCCTCCAGCTGACCTACGCGGCGCTGCGGATCGGCAAGGTCTCGATCGTCGCCCCGATCGTCGCCACGGAAGGCGCGGTCGCGGCGCTCATCGCGGTCGCCCTCGGCGATGCGATCGGCATCGCGGCAGGGCTGATGCTGGCGCTCATCGCGACCGGCGTCGTGCTGTCCACCCTCGAACCCGGGCGCGCCGATGTGCCCGCCGGCGACTTCGACATGGTCGCCGATGCTCTCGACGGGCCGCCGGCCCAACCGCCGGGCAGCACGCCCACGGCAACAGGGGAGCGGCCGATAGATACACGCCGCGCCGCGTTGCTCTCGGTCGGCGCGGCGCTCGTCTTCGGCCTCGGCCTGGTGGCGGCCGGAAAGTCGGCGGCGCTTGTGCCGGTCGCCTGGGTCGCACTGAGCGCACGGTTGGTGGGCATCGTCGTCGTCGTCATCCCACTCGTGCTCCAGGGGCGGCTGCGGGTGACCCGCGCAGCGCTGCCGCTGGTCGTTATCGCCGGCGTCGGCGAGGTCATCGGCTCGATGCTCTCGGCCTGGGGCTCGCGCGACAGCATCGCGATCACGGCGGTCATGGGCAGCCAGTTCGCTGCGGTCGCAGCTGTCGCCGCCTACTTCCTGTTCGGCGAGCGGCTCGGACGGCGTCAAATCGCCGGGGTCGCGCTGATCGTCGGGGGCGTCACTGTGCTTGCGGCCGTCACGGCCTGACCGGGTCCACTGCCCCTCGTGACCCGCTACACTCCCGCCTCGTGACCATCCCCCAGGACCGCCTGCGCAACTTCTCGATCATCGCGCACATCGATCACGGCAAATCCACGCTCGCCGACCGGCTGCTGGAGAAGACCCACACGATCGAGGGGCGCCAGATGATGAGCCAGGTCCTCGATTCGATGGACCTCGAGCGCGAAAAGGGGATCACGATCAAGGCGCGGGCTGTGCGCCTCGAGTACAAGGCTCGCGATGGCCTGACCTACGGCCTCAACCTCATCGACACGCCGGGCCACGTCGACTTCGCCTACGAGGTCAGCCACTCCCTCCAGGCCTGCGAGGGTGC
>JANMBS010000130.1:0-4101 GCA_031360525.1 Thermomicrobiales bacterium | reverse complement strand
TCGCCGGCGTCGCGCACATCGACGCCCGCGAGGCCCGGTCTCGACCGGAGCATCTCGACCAGCCCGAGCGCCCGCAACCCGGCCGGCGCGAGCTCCATCCCCGACAGGTGGCCGCCAAGTGCCGTCGGGACGCCGACGATCGCGATCGGTGCTGCCATGACCGGCATGGTGCCGCATCATGAGCCCGTGCGCATCGCCGACTTCGCCCTCGAGCGCTATTTCGCCCGCTGGGAGTTCGCGGTCGAGCACCTGTTGTGCGCGTCGGACGTCCAGGCCTACCCGATGGCCGACCTGCTGGCACTCGCCGACGACGAGACCCGCGCGCTGTGGGACGGGCTCGAACTCGGCTACACCGAATCGACCGGCCATCCGCTCCTCCGGCGCGAGATCGCCGCCACCTACGAGACGATCGAACCCGACGAGGTCCTGACCTTCTCCGGCGCCGAGGAGGCGATCTTCTGCCTCGCCAACGTGCTCCTCGGGCCGGGCGACCACGCGATCGTCACGTGGCCCGGCTACCAGAGCCTGTATGAGGTCGGCCGGGCGGCCGGCGCGGACGTGACCCTCCACGAGCTCCACGAGGGCGACGGCTGGGCGATCTACCTCGACCGCCTGCGCGCCCAGGTCACGCCCACCACGCGGCTGATCGTGGTCAACACCCCGCACAACCCGACCGGGATGCTGGCGGATCGCGCCACCTACGAGGCGCTCGTCGGGGTCGCCGCGGAATCGGGCGCGCACCTGCTGGTCGACGAGGTCTATCGGGGCCTCGAGTTCGACGAGTCCGACCGCCTGCCGGCCGGCGCCGATGCACTCGACCGCGGCATCTCCCTCGGCGTGATGTCAAAGGCGTATGCGATGGCTGGCCTGCGCATCGGCTGGCTCGCGACGCACGACCGCGAGCTGCTTGGGAGGCTGGCCGCGTTCAAGGACTACACGACGATCTGCTCGTCGGCACCGTCCGAGATCCTGTCGATCATCGCTCTCCGGGCCGGCCCCCAGGTCCTGGCACGCTCGCGCGGGATCATCGCCGCCAACCTCGACATCCTCGATGCCTTCTTCGACGACTGGGCCGATCGCTTCGCCTGGGTCCGACCGCGTGCCGGGTCGATCGGCTTCCCGCGCCTGACCGTCCCGGGTGTCCGGATCGACGACTGGGCTGCGGAGCTCGTCCATGCGGAAGGGGTGCTGCTGATCCCAGGCTCGCAGTTCGATTATCCCGGCAACCATTTCCGGGTCGGTTTCGGCCGGACCGACCTGCCCGAGGCGCTCGTTCGACTCGAGGCCTTCGCCGAACGGACACTGCGATGACGCTTCCCGCACGCCTCAGCATCGTCACCCTCGGCGTCACCGACCTCGACCGCGCGATCGCCTTCTACGAGGCACTCGGCTGGCAACGCAGTGCGTCCTCGATCGATGGCGCCATCGCCTGGTTCGGGACGGCCGACTCGACGATCGGCCTGTTTCCGTGGGACGAGCTCGCGCACGATGCGAACCTGCCCGCTGAGCCCCGGGCGCCATTCGGCGGCATCACGCTGGCTATCAATGTCGAGACGCCCGACGCGGTCGCGGCCGGGCTGGACGCGGCTGTCGCCGCCGGCGGCACGCTCCTCAAGCCGGCCACCATGGCCGACTGGGGCGGGACCTCGGGCTACTTCGCCGATCCCGACGGCCACCCGTGGGAAATCGCCCACAATCCGGGCTTCCCGATCGGCGAGGACGGCCGCGTCCGCATCCCCTGACCGAGCATTACGGGCGAATCCCGTGGACGATCTGCCGCACAGGCGACCTCAGCCATCGGTAATTGCACCAAGCCTTCGCCGCGCGGAGTGCCCAACGCGCGGCGTGGGTCAGCGGATGGCCTATGGTGCGGCGACGGTAAACGAGACCGAATTCGAGAGCTCTTCATTGTCGGTCAACACAACCGTGACGATGACCGTGTGATCGCCGACGGACGGATCATTCGGGACCAGCGTGTACCTGCTGGTGTGCTCGGATGCCAGGAGCCAACCACACCCGGCCGGGGCGTCGCTATCGATGACATATGAGCACGAATCGATCTGCTTCCAATTCCGGTTGACTAGGACGTCGACATACGCGACCGAGCTCGTAGAGGCGCGGAGAGCGATCGTCGGCTTGCCGTAGCCGGCCATGACAGCACCGGCGGTAACGGGGACGAGCGCGATCGCGAGTGCGAAGGCCAATACGCGCCGTAGTGGACGGAGGGGAGGCACTGGATGGAACCCTCTGGCGCGTGTCGGCCGACTTGTGACTGCCGTGACACGCCTGGCTAGCTTAGCCGCGCGGCCGGGCGTCAGGCTTGGCTAGGGCGAGGATACGCCTGACGTCACCAGCTGACGGTCACCCGCACTGCGCCGGCGTTGAGGGGCGCGAGCCGCTGGAATGCGTCGCTATAGAGGTCGATGATGTGCGAGCCGCCGCAGGCGCACCAATCCACCAGCCGCACGTTGACGCACGAGCCGCTGCCACAGACGCGGACGACCCGGCCGCGCCAGGCACCGACGCGCAGCGCAGGCCCGGCCGCGGCGTAGAGCCCGCCCGGGTAGTCGCGGTGACAGGCGCTGACGCCGGTCTTGCAGTACCACGTGGCCGAGCCACGGGCGCTCTTGCCGGTCGAGCTCGCCCTGGACATCGGGCGCACCTTGCTCACCGAGCGGGCCGCGTTGGGCTGGCGTGGCATCGGGCGCGGCGCGAACGAGGGTTGATCCTCGGCGAAGTCCACGATGGGTCGGAGTGCCGCTTCGGCCGCGCGATTCTGGGTGGCTTCGGCGGCCGCACTCGGCAATGGACCGAACTCGATCGGGAGGAAATCAGCGGGGGACAGTGCCGCCGGGGCAGATGGGGGTCGAGCGGTTGCGACGGTCGCGATCCACAGCGTCGAGAGCGTGCAGATGAGGACCAGCGCGCCCGCTCGTCGGCGGGTCAGACGCGGACGCCCGTGACGATCGACTCGTCAGGACGCCGTGAGAGACAGTGACTCATGATCTGGCGAATGGTGGCCTCCGGAACGTGACAGGCGGTAGGTATGTCCGCCCACGCCCCCTTGCGGGCGGGTTACAGGGGCGAGACCGTACCAGCTTTCAGGCGAAGACGCCTCAGGCGCGCTTGCGCTCGAGGTCCAGGAACGGCAACTCGACCACGGTCGCGCCGACCCGTCCGCGACGGCCCTCGACCGTCCATTCGACGCTCAGGCCGGTCCCCAGCGCCTCGTGCTGTGGCGAGACCGAGGCGAGCGCGATGGCCTGCTTGAGGATCGGACTCCAGCCATGGCTCGTCGCCCGACCGACCTGGCGTCCGCCAGCAAAGACCGGGACGGGCTCGCGGTCGACAGACGGGCTGATCGCCGGCGGCAGGCCCTGCGCGTCATACAGGCCCTCGATGTCGTACCAGTCCAGCTGGAGGCCGACCAGCCGGCGGGCCGGACCACCAGCCCTCGCCTCACGCTCGAGCGCCAGGCGCCCCACGAAATCCCCACTCTTGTCCAGGTTGACGAGACGGCCGAGTCCGATCTCTCCCGGCGAGTAGTTCTGCTCGGGGTTCATCGCGTGGCGGGCCGACGTGTAGTCGACCTCGATGAGGATGAGGCCGGCCTCGAGGCGGACCACGTCGAGCGCGAGCATCCCGGCCGGCCGGATGCCGTACGGCGCCCCGGCTGCGATGAGGGCATCCCAGACCTTGACCGCGCTCGCGGCCGGGATCCACAACTCGTAGCCGAGGTCGCCGGTGTAGCCGGTCCGGGAGACATCGACCTTGACCTTTCCGACCTGCGCCGGGCGCCGGCGGAAATAGCGGAGGTCGGCGAACGATTCGCCGGTCGCGGCCTCCAGGACGTCACGCGAGAGCGGGCCCTGGAGCGCGAGCGCGGCGGTCGCCTCGGTCTCCTCGGCGATCGTGACATGGAGGCCGGCGCTGTTCTGGCGGAGCCAGCGGAGCTGCGGATCGGCCGCGGTCCAGCGATAGCGGCCCTCGTCGAGTCGATGGATCGTCCCGTCGTCGACGACCTTGCCGTTCTCGTCGCACCAGGGCGTGTAATAGACCGCCCCCACCTGGAGCCGCGTGGCATCCCGGGTGATGACCCGG
>JANMBS010000125.1:0-2132 GCA_031360525.1 Thermomicrobiales bacterium | reverse complement strand
ACATCGTCGGCGGCCACGGCTGGGTGGTGACGGTCCACGACGGCCCCCTCGCCGCGCTCAAGAGTCTCGATGCCGTCACAGAGGGCGAGACGCGCTTCGGTGCGATGGATGCGGCCGGCCTGCTCGCCGCAATCGCCGACGAGGTCATCGCCGGCTACTTCAGCCTCGTCGAAGGCATCGAGCGCGAGATCGACGAGCTCGACGAGCGCGCCCTCCGGCGGCGGCCGAGGAACGACATCCTCTTCCGCATCGTGGCCCTGCGGCGCAGGATCGGGCTGATTCGCCGAACGCTCTCGCCACACCGGATCGCGTTCGCCGCCCTGGCGCGACCCGAGATGGAACTCCACGACGAGCTCGGCCGCCCATGGCCGGGTCTGACCGACCGCCTGGAACGGGCCGTCGAGTCGGTCGAGAACCTGCGGGAGCTGCTGCTGGGCACCTTCGACATCCACATGGGCCGTGCCGCCCAGGACGCCAACGAGGTGATGAAGGTCCTTACCCTCCTGTCGGCCGTCCTGCTGCCGGCCATCGTCCTGGCGGGGGTCATGGGGATGAACTTCGATATCCCGTTCTTCAACGACACGAACAACTTCTGGATCGTCGTGGCGGCGATGGTCATCCTCGCCATCGGGATCGTCATCGCGGCGCGCTGGCGCCGCTGGATCTAGTCCCGCTACCTACTCGTGGAGTTCGGCCAGGGCGAACCCGAACTCCGCCCCACCTCTCTCGCGTGGTGCCGCCCAGATGCGCCCGCCCATGGCGGCGATCAATCGAGCGCAGACGAACAACCCGATCCCCGCCCCGGCCGCCGAACCGGCCGTCCCCGGCGCGCGGTAGAAGAGCTCGAACAGTCGGGTCGTCTCCTCCGCCGGGAAACCGGGCCCATCGTCGAGGACCCGGACGATCACCTCGCGGTCGGCCTCCTCGCTCGGCTCGGCGACGATCGTCACTGTCGAGCCTGCGCCGCCGTACTTGGCGGCATTCGAGAGCAGATTGCGGAGCACCTGCTCCGTGTACGTCGGGTCGGCGGTCACTGTCGGCAGTCCCGGGGAGATATCGGTCGTGAAGGCGACGCCGGGCCAGCGGCCCTCTTCCGACGCCACGACCCGGGGGATGAGGCGCTGGAGGAGGACCGGTTCCGCGCCGACCTCGCCGCCTTCGTCGCCGAAACGGTTGAGCGCGACGACATCCTCGACGAGCCGTTGGAGCCGCTCGGCCTCCTCGTGGATGTCGCGGAAGATCCCGCGCTGGGTCTCCTCGTCAAGCGTCGATCCTTCTCGTGCCAACAGCTTGGCGCCACCGAAGATCGTCGTGACCGGGGTTCGCAGTTCGTGTGACAGGACCCCGATGAATGTCTCGCGCACGGCCTCGCGGCGGCGCGCCTCGGTCACGTCGCGCATGACCACGATCGTCTCGCCACCGCTCGGCGGACTGCCGACCCCGACGTTGACGGGGTAGGTGGACAGTTCGATCCAGCGGTCCGGGTCGGCCCTGGTCTGGATCTCGACCGGTCCGCCGAGCGCGCCGAGTGCCGGCGCAGTGCCGTCGGGGTCGCTCAGCTGATCGAGGATGTCCCCGTAGGTCCGTTCCTCGACATCGGGGAAGAGGCGCTCGCCGGCCGGGTTGGTCAGCGTGATCGTGCCATCGGGGGCACAAACCACGACCGCCTCGCCCATCGCCCGGATGACCGCGTTGAGTTCGGCGGCGCGGGCGTGTTCGGCCTGGGCGAGACGCTGGAGGCGGACCTGGACCGCGATCCGCTCGCGGACGTCGCGGGCGATCGCGACGATCCCGCGTGCGCTGCCGGGCAGGTCGACCGGTTGCAGGACGACCTCGACCGCGATCGGCCGCCCGTCGGCCGGCAGGTAGTCGAGCATCACCGTCGAGGCCGCCTGCGCGCCGGCCACGAGTGGACCGACGATGGCCAGCACGCGGGCCGCCTCGGCCGACTTGAGAAGCGTCTCGTAGCGCTGGCCCACGAGTTCGTCGCGGGTCCGTCCGAGGAGCTCCGTGGCACCGCGGTTGACCTCGTCGATGACGTGGGTGACCGGATCGAATACGACGATCGCCTCGACCACCGAATCGAGGATCAAACGGAATCGATCGGCCTCGCGGTACAGTTGTGCGTTATC
>JANMBS010000051.1:0-2526 GCA_031360525.1 Thermomicrobiales bacterium | reverse complement strand
GCGCGGCCTCGACCGCGACCCAATCCGGATCGACCCCGTCCGGCAGCCCCTCGCCACCCCATCCCGCGCCCGCGTTATGAGCCTGAACCTCGCCGCCACTCGGGTACCGCGCCCGGAGCGCCTCGAACGCGATCTCGGCATTCGTGTCGGCGCTGTTCTGGGTCAGGATCGTGAGGATCAGCTCGCTCGTCGGGTCGAGCCGGCGCTGCCACGTCGGCCGCCCGTATCGTCCGGCCAGGCTCTCGACCACGAAGGGGACGAGGCCCGGCCGGTAGCGCTCGAGGCGCCTGGCCCAGGTCCCACCCGGATCCGAGAACTTCCGCTTCCGGGGCCGGCGGACGGGCTTGGGGCCGGGCTTCTGGCGCGGCGCTGACGCGGTCATCGGTCGATGCCGGCGATGGCGCCGACCCCGACCAGGCGTGCAAGTCGCTCGCCGCAGCGTTCGAGCGGGGTCGATCCCTCAGCCATCGCCTCCTCGACGGTCTGGGGCCGTTCGACGACGGGCACCGCAACCGCCCCCACGCTCGCCAGCGCGACGATCCCCTCCGGCTCGACGCCGCCACCCACGGCGATGCACGGGACGCCCGCCGCAGCCGCCCGCTTGGCGACACCCAGGGCCGTCTTGCCGTACGCGGTCTGGGCGTCGATCCGACCCTCGCCGGTGATGACGAGGTCGGCATCCCCAATGCGTGCTGGGAAGTCGGTGGCCTCCATGACCAGGTCGATGCCGGGACGAAGCGAAAAGCCATCGAAGCGGTCCTGGATCGCCAGCAGCCCGAAACCGACGCCGCCGGCCGCGCCCGCGCCCGCGACCTCGCGAACGGGGAGGGGCTGGCGACCGGCACTCTCCAGGAGGTTGGCGAAATGCGCCAGCCGGCCGTCGAGATATGCGACCTGCTCGGCCGTCGCGCCCTTTTGCGGGCCGTAGACCGCCGCGGCGCCGGTCGGTCCCAGCAACGGATTGGAGACGTCGCATGCGACCGACATGCGGACTCGAGCGAGGTCGGGGTCGACGTCACCGAGTGACAGCTCGTCGAGGGGATCCGGGATGCCACGTGGGGCATCCTCGGCATGGCCTCCCCGACGCGGTGCATACGCCATCCCCAGCGAGGTGAGCATCCCGAAGCCGCCGTCGGTCGTGGCGCTGCCGCCGATTCCGAGGATCACCTCGCGCACACCCGAGCCGGCCACCGACGCCAGGAGATCGCCCAAGCCGGCCGACGTCGCGTGCACGGCGTCGCGCTCACCCGGGGCGACCCGCGACAGACCCGACGATTCGGCCATCTCGACGACGGCCCGCGTCCCATCGATCGAGCGGAGCCAGCGGGCCGTGATCCGACGCCCGAGGGGGTCCGCGACGGACGCCTCCAGCCACTGCCAGCCACCTGCCGCGGCGACCGCTTCGAGCGTCCCCTCGCCGCCGTCGGCGAGCGGGCAGAGGAGGACCGTGTCGTCCGGCCGGGCACGTGCCCAGCCGTCGGCCAGGGCGCGAGCGACCGCCACGGACGTGAGCGACCCCTTGAACGAATCAGGCGCGATGAGGACGGTGAGCGGGCTGGTCTCGGCGCGAACCCGCGATCGTGCTGCCCCCGCGTCGCGCCGCGTATGCACCTTAGTCATCGGATTCGAACCCTACACGCTCAGCCGCAGGACGATTTCGACACAAGTCGGGGCTAGCCGCGCAGGCAGCAGGCGATTCCCATGACCCAGCTGCATAACCCGTGGTCGTTCATCCGCCGATGGACGAGCAGGAGGCCCCGGCACGTCAGGCAGGGCGCCGGGTCACGGAACCGGCGCCCTGCGCTTTCGGGTCGCCGGCGTTCGAACCGGACCGATCACCGACAGGTCGACTACGCCCTCCGGCCGGTGACGCTCGAGGTACTCGGGGATGCGGATCATCGGCGGGCGTTCCTGGTCGGCCAGCTCGATGACCTCGAGCGAGAGCCGTCCCTTGCCTGAGCGCGGCAGCTTCATGGTCGAACCCATCTCGGCGAACAGGCGCGCCTTGCGCCGCTCCTCGAGGCGCTTCATCACGGCCTGCAGGATGACGAACGACATCCGGGACAGCCCCTCGAGCTCCTGGTTTCGGTGGATCCGCCGCTCCAGGTCCACCTGCCCGAGGCCCTCGATGCCGAGCCGCTCGGCCACGTCGATGAGGTGGCCGATCTCGACGGCGTAGCCGGTGAAGAAGGGGATCGACTCGAGCAGCGCACGGCGACCGGCGTACTCGCCCGACAGCGGCTGGATCATCCCCGACAGCTCCGGGTAGAAGAGGTTGATCAGGGGCCGCGCCACGAGCTCGGTGACCCGCCCGCCACCGCCTTCCTTGAGCACGCCGGCTTCGACGATCGGTCGCTGGTAGTAGCCCTTGACGTACTGGAGGCGCGGTTCGTGGAGGAGCGGGCCGAGGGTCCCGTAGACCATCCGATGGTGCCAGTTCCGCACGTCCGTATCGGCGAAGACGATGATGTCCCCGGACGTCTCGTGGATCGACTTCCAGAGCGCCTCGCCCTTGCCCGCGAACGA
>JANMBS010000548.1:0-3915 GCA_031360525.1 Thermomicrobiales bacterium | reverse complement strand
ACGAACGTGCTGTTCATCTGCGGTGGCGCCTTCGACGGCCTCGAGAGGATCGTCGAAGAGCGGGTCGGCCGGCGGTCCATCGGGTTCGGCTCGAAGTCCGCGATGGGGCCCGTCGAACGTGGCCGGATCCTCGAGAAGGTGATGCCCGAGGACCTGCTCAAGTTCGGGCTGATCCCCGAGTTCATCGGGCGGCTACCCGTGATGGTCACGCTGTCGGCGCTGTCGGCCGAGGACCTCGTCCGGGTCCTGACGGAGCCGAAGAACGCGGTCACCCGTCAGTTCGAGAAGTTCCTGTCACTCGACAAGGTCGAGCTGGCGTTCACGCCGGGCGCCCTCCAGGCCGCCGCCGAGGTCGCGCTGGACCGGAAGACCGGGGCGCGGGCCTTTCGTTCGATAGTCGAGGAGTCGCTACTCGAGGTGATGTACGAAATCCCCGACCGGACCGACATCCGCAAGTGCATCATCACCGAGGAGACGATCCGCTCCGGCCGGCTTCCGTTGCTGCTGACCAAGGCCGACGTCGAAGAGGGCGTCGACGAGACCAACTACCACGAGTGGCTCGCCGAGCGAGGCGAGACCGCGTAGGGCGCGAGGCGCACGGATCAGCGCCACCCGCCCCCTCGAGTGACGCCGATCGTGAGAGTCGGTGCGGCTAGTTGGGAGCGTTCATCCGACCTATGGCCGCCTCTCGAGCCGCCCTATGTCCATCGACCGTCGCACGGAGATCGCGAGCTGGACCGCCGGTGGGGCCGTGCTACACTCCCGGCCTCACGGCGATGACCGGGAAGAGTAGCGACGGGCGGCCCCGGAGCGAGCGCGGGATGGTGCGAGCCGCGCGGGCACGACGACGTGAAGGTCGCTCGCGAGCCATGACGGGAGACGCCCGATAACGCGTCACGAGGGTGCCAGGAACGACCCGGACCGCGATGAGCGGCCCCGCCCCGGCGCCGAACCAGCAGGTGGTACCACGACCCGTTCGTCCGCTGGACGAGCGGGCTCTTTGTTTCTCGAGGACCGATCGATGACGGACCTGGCGAAGGCCTATACGCCGCACGACGTCGAGGGCGCGATCTACGAGCGCTGGCTCGCCGCGGACGTCTTCGCGCCCGACGGGTCGGGCTCCACTGCCGACCCGGACCTGCCGCCGTTCACGATCATCCAGCCGCCGCCGAACATCACCGGCTCGCTCCACCTGGGGCACGCCCAGCGCACTGCGGTCGAGGACCTGATGATCCGACATGCAAGGATGCGCGGCCATCGGGCGCTCTTCCTGCCTGGCCTCGACCACGCCTCGATCGCGGCCCAGTTCGTCCTCGACGGCATCCTCGCCACGGAAGGGGAGAGCCGGGAGTCACTCGGGCGCGACCGCTACCTCGAGCGGATGCGTGAGTTCGTGGCGACGACGCGCGAGGTGATGCTCGGCCAGCAGCGGCGGGTCGGAGGATCGTTCGACTGGAGCCGCCTGCGCTACACGATGGACGAGGGCTCGGCGACGGCCGTCCGGGTCGCCTTCGAGCGACTCTACCGGGCGGACCTCGCCTATCGGACCGAGGCGCTGGTCAACTGGTGCCCGGGCTGCCGGACCAGCGTCAGCGACCTCGAGGTCGTCGGCACGCCTGAGACCGGGACGCTGTGGTCGGTGCGCTATCACGTCATCGATCCCGCGACCGGGCGACCGTCCCCGGGCGAGACCATCACCATCGCCACGACCCGTCCGGAGACGATCCTCGGGGACACCGCGGTGGCCGTGCATCCGGACGATCCGCGCTACACGTCCCTCGTCGGGCGCCTCGTGCGTATCCCCTTCGCCGAGCGCGACGTCCCGATCATCGCCGACGACGTCGTGGATCCGGCCTTCGGGACCGGCGCCGTCAAGATCACCCCGGCCCACGACCATGACGACCATGAGACCGGACTGCGACATGGTCTTGCCGCCCCGACGATCCTGGCCGACGACGGGTCGGTCGCCGGGACCGGGACGCGCTACGACGGGATGGACCGCTTCGAGGCCCGGGCCGCGATCGTCGCCGACGTCGAGGCTGCCGGCGACCTGGTGGCCGCCGTGCCGCACGAGATGGTCATCGGGCGCTGCCAGCGGAGCAACGACATCGTCGAGCCGCGGCTCAAGACGCAGTGGTTCATCCGAACGACGCCCCTCGCCCAGCGGGCGCTCGAGGCGACCCGCAGCGGACGGACCCGGATCCTGCCGGAGCGGTTCGAGAAGACCTGGGAGCACTGGCTGACCGACATTCGCGACTGGAACGTGTCGCGCCAGCTGTGGTGGGGCCATCGGATCCCGGCGTGGTACTGCCCGGATGGCCACGTGACCGTGTCGTCCGAGGAGGCCGGTCCGGACGCCTGCGCCGTGTGCGGCCGGGCGGCGGTCGAGCTGCAGCAGGACCCCGATATCTTCGACACCTGGTTCAGCTCGGGGTTGTGGCCGTTCTCGACACTGGGCTGGCCGGACGATACGGCCGACTACCGGACCTACTACCCGACATCGGTGATGGAGACGGGCTACGACATCATCTTCTTCTGGGTCGCCCGGATGATGATGCTGGGGCTCCAGCTGACCGATCGCGAGCCGTTCCATACGGTCTACCTGTCCGGGCTCATCCGCGATCCGCTCGGCCAGAAGATGTCCAAGACCAAGGGCAACGTCGTCGACCCGCTCGGCGTCATCGACGAAGCGGGGGCAGATGCGCTTCGCTTTGCGCTGATCCACGGGGCGACGCCGGGCAACGACCAGCGTTTCGGGCCGGCAAAGCTGGAGCACGCACGCAACTTCGCCAACAAGCTCTGGAATGCGACGCGTTTCGTCGTCGGCGCGCGCCCGGCGACGATTCCCGAGGGTGCCGAACGCCGCCTCCCCGATGCCCACCACCTCGGTCCGGCCGAACGATGGCTGATGTCGCGCGCCGCGGCCACCACCAAAGCGGTCGACGCGGCGATGGCGAGCTACGCCTTCGGCGAAGTGACCCGGCTCGTCTACGAAGCGATCTGGAATGAGTACTGCGACTGGGGCCTCGAGTTCGCCAAGGTCCGTCTGGCCGATGAGCGGCTCGGCCAGGAGGAACGCGAAGCGACCTGGTGGACCCTGGTCGAGGTGCTCGATACGTACCTGCGCCTGCTCCACCCGGTGATGCCGTTCGTGACCGAGGCGCTCTGGGCGGCCCTGCCGCACCGGGTCACCGACCCCGACCTGCTGATCGTGGCCCGCTGGCCCGGCGTGGGGGAGGCAGACCTCCTCGTCGAACGCGACGTCACGCTTCTCATCGACCTCGTCGGCGAGATCCGCAACGCGCGGGCATCGGCCAGGCTGCCCGCCTCGGACTGGCTCGAGACGCTCCTGTACGTCCCGGTCGAGCTCGGTCCGACGTTCGAGGCGCTTCGCCCAGCCATCGAGCGGCTCGCTCGAGCCCGGCCTCTCCAGCGGGAGCTGACACCCGAGGCGCTCGGGGCGGCCGCCCGACCCGGCGACCTCACGGTCATCGTCGCCGGCGGACAGATCGAGGCGGCCGTCAGACCGAAGACGACCGACGACGACGCCGGCGCCCTGGAGCGCGACCGGCTCACTCGCGACCTGTCCGAGGCCGAGGGCTGGCTGTCGGCCGCCCGCGAGCGACTCGCGAACGAGTCGTTCGTGTCCCGTGCCCCGGCCGCCGTCGTCGACGCGGCTCGGGCACGCGAGGCCGAGCTGACCGACCAGGTCGAGAAGCTCCGGGACCGTCTCGAACGCTGAGGCGGCGGCCCGCGTCTAGGCCGTCGGTGGCGTGATCTCGAACGTCGCGACCACCGGCAGGTGATCGGAGGCATCGCCCGCTTCGTGGTAGACCATGCACGCGGTCGCCCGCAGGCCGCGCGTCAACAGGTGGTCGATGCGGTTCGGGCCGCACGAGGCGCGCCGCGGATCGC
>JANMBS010000527.1:0-2104 GCA_031360525.1 Thermomicrobiales bacterium | reverse complement strand
GTCGATGCCCTCCCGGCGGGCGCTGCGACGATCGTCGATGTCCGCGAGGCATCCGAGTGGGAGCAGGGCCACCTGCCGGGCGCTCAGCACGTCTCCAAGTCCTACATCGAGCAGCAGATCGAGGGCGCGGCCCCAGACCGTGACGCGCCGGTGATCCTGTACTGCGCCGGCGGCGTGCGCTCGCTGTTCGCGGCCCAGACCCTGGCCGAGATGGGCTATTCCGACGTCGCCTCGATGTCGGGCGGGTTCCAGGGATGGAAGGGCGCGGGCCTCGAATTCGAGACGCCGGTCGTCCTGACGGCCGAGCAGAAGCAGCGCTATAGCCGCCACCTTCTGATTCCCGAGGTCGGTTCGGCCGGTCAGGCGAAGCTCCTCGGTTCGAAGGCGCTGTTCATCGGCGCCGGCGGACTCGGTTCGCCGGCGGCGCTCTATCTCGCCGCGGCAGGCGTCGGCACCATCGGTCTCGTCGATTTCGACATCGTCGATCTCAGCAACCTCCAGCGCCAGATCATCCACACGACCGACCGGGTCGGCGAGCGCAAGGTCGAATCGGCGCGCCAGTCGATCAACGCCCTCAACCCCGACATCAACGTCGTCCTCCACGAGGAGATGCTGGTCGCCACCAATGTCGAGCGGCTGATCGCCGGCTACGACGTCATCCTCGATGGGACCGACACGTTCGAGACCCGCTACATCCTCAACGACGCGGCGGTCGCGGCCGGCATCCCGGTCGTCCACGCCAGCGTCTTCCGGTTCGAGGGGCAGCTGACCACGTTCGTGCCATACGACGGGCCGTGCTACCGCTGCCTCTACCCGACCCCGCCGCCGCCCGAGCTCGCCCCCGGTTGCTCGGTGGCCGGCGTGCTCGGCGTCGTGCCCGGGATCCTCGGCCTGCTCCAGGCCAACGAGGCGCTCAAGGTCCTGCTCGGGATCGGCACGACGCTGTCGGGTCGCCTGCTGCTGTTCGATGCCCTCGAGACCGAGTTCACCGAGCTCAAGCTGCGGCGCGACCCGAACTGCCCGGTCTGCTCCGACGCGGCCGTCCAGGCTCGCGCCGAGGGTCATCCGCTCCAGGTCGACGGCGTCGACGTCGAGGCGCCGTTCCTGATGACGATGACCGGTCTTGCCGGCAAGGTGTCGCCGGACGCTCGCGCGTGAGCACGGTCTTCATCCCGGCGGTCCTGCGTGCGAACGTGGGCGGGGTCAAGTCGCTCGAGCTCGAGGGTGACTCGATCCGGGCGGTCGTCGACGCGCTCGTCGCGCAGCACCCGTCGCTCGGCTCGCAACTGCTGACCGACGAGGGTGACCTCAACCGATTCGTCAACGTCTACATCAATGGCCAGGACGTGCGCTATCTGGCGGGCCTCGACACACCGGTGGCCCCGGCCGACGAGGTCCGCCTCCTGCCGGCGATGGCCGGCGGCTGACCGATGGCCGTTCCCCGGCGGCTCGCTGAAGCTGAAGACGAGCACGCCCACGCCCACGCCCACGAGGCCCTCGTCCCGCATGGTGGGCGCTACGGCGACATCCTCGAGGCGATCGGCCACACCCCGCTTGTCGAGATCCCGCGCATGTCGCCGAACCCGGCGGTCCGCATCTTCGCCAAGCTCGAGATGCTCAATCCGACGGGCTCGGTCAAGGACCGCGTCGCCAAGTACCTGATCGACGATCTCGAGGCGCGCGGCCTTCTGCACGAGGACTCCATCATCCTCGAGCCGACCTCGGGCAACACGGGCATCGCGCTCGCGATGATCGGCCGCCGCAAGGGCTACCGGGTCGCGCTGGTGATGCCCGACAACGTCACCAACGAACGACGTCAGATGGCCGCCCTGTATGGCGCGGAAGTCATCGACTCCCCCGGGGCGACGGGGAGCAACGGTGCGATCGCACTGGCCAAGCACCTTGTCAGCAAGGACGAGCGGTTCGTGATGCCCTACCAGTACGGCAACCCGGCCAACCCGCTCGCCCACTACGAGACGACCGGCCCGGAGATCCTCGCCGATTGCCCCGAGATCGACGTGTTCGTGGCCGGCCTCGGGACCGCCGGCACCCTGATGGGCGTCTCGCGCTACCTCCGCGAGGAGAAGCCGGGCGTCCGGATCGT
>JANMBS010000497.1:0-3820 GCA_031360525.1 Thermomicrobiales bacterium | reverse complement strand
GCTTGGTCGTGAGACCCGGGGTGCGAAACGTGTTGGCCGCGACCAGAAGGCCGAGGCGGACCCGCTCCGTGAGCACGGCGAGGGCCGACAGCGCCGCCCAGCCCTCGAGCTTGGGGTCGGTCGGATCGCCCTCGTCGGCGAGCAGGTGGTCGTCGATCCAGAGCGAGTCCCAGCCAGCGCGCTCGACCGCGAGGCAGGCGTCGCGTAACTCCGGCCAGCTCGTGCGATTGACCCAGAATGCCGCCCCAAACCGCACAGAGCCTCCACGTTGTTGAACCTGCCGAGGCTTCGACTCTAGCGCGCGATGCATCAGCGCCGCTGCGAGCCGACGGCTATCCTCGGGCAGATGAGGGCCGTGAGCAGGCGACGCTTCAACAGCCGGCTGTTCCGGTGGCACCAGGCGCGACGCCGGCCTTTGGTGATCCGCGAGGCCGAGAATCCCTGGCAGGTGCTCGTCGCCGAGGTCATGTCGCAGCAGACCGGCATCGAGCGGGTGGGTCCGGCCTGGCGGCGGTTCGTCGCTCGCTGGCCCACACCCGGCGACCTCGCCGACGCGGGGACGCACGAGCTGCTCGCGGTGTGGGTGGGGCTCGGCTACAACCGACGGGCTCTCGCGCTCAGAGAGTGCGCATGGGCCATCGTCAGGGACCATGGCGGTCGGGTGCCGGCCACCGTCGCTGAGCTCGAAACCATGCCCGGGATCGGTCCCTACACGGCTCGTGCCGTCGCGGCCGCGGCCTACGGCGTGGCGGTCGCGCCGCTCGACGTGAATATCCGCCGTGTCATCTCGAGAGTGCTGGGGGCGGCGGCGTCATCGTCCGGGCTCCAGACGGCCGCCGATGAGCTAGTGTCCCGCGGACAGCCCGGTCGCTGGCTCGATGCGGTGATGGATCTCGCCTCGGGGATATGCACGCCCCGTGCGCCTTCATGCGACGTGTGTCCGCTGGCCACGTTATGCACTTCGCGAGGGATGGTGGTGGTCAGCGTCGAGCCGAAGACCCATACGGTCCCGTTCGCGATGACGACCCGCTGGCTCCGTGGTCGCCTCGTCGCGGCCGTCACCGCCGCCCCGGCGGGGGCCTGGGTGCCTCTCCCCGAGCGTCTGGGCGAGCACGATGCCGATGCCGTCGGAGCTGCCGCGCGTGGCCTCGAGCGCGAAGGATTCCTGGACCTCCGAAGCGGAGAAGCCCGGGTGCGCCAGTGAATGCGCTCGGACGCCACCCGAACCTCCTGGTCGGCCTCCTCCTAGCGGCAGTGGCCGTCTTCGTATTCGTGGCCATCGCCGGTCTCGGTACCCCGGCCTCGCCGGGGCCGAGCCCATCTCTGGCTTCCGCATCCGTCGCCCCTTCGGCTCCGGAGCCGCTCACGTCTGCCGCGCCGTCTTCGACCGCACCGGTGGTGCCGGAGATGTCCTCGCTCCCCGAGATCGCGCCTGGGGTGAAGGCGGACTGCGGTCGCATCGACCCCCCGGCCTGCGAGAAGGCAATCGCCCTGGCGCGCGCCGAGAATGAGGGCGACCTTGTTGGCATGACGCTCGTCGTCGTGGACGACACATGCCCTCCTGCCGTGGAGTGCGACCCCCGGTTACCGTTCGACAGCATGGTCGTCTTCGTGACCGCCGGTGGGGACACGACCGGCTGGTATGCCTATCACGTCGTCGGGACCGACGCCCCAGTGCCGGACAGGGCCGAGCGCTGGCAGGACGAGATCCCACAGCACATCGTCGACCGGATCCGGGCGGCACTGGCCGCGTCCTGACTTCGGCTACGCTTCGAGGGCGATGCCCGTCACAGCCCAGCCATCGACCCCCGACGCCGCTCCGCCCCTGCCCGCCGACGATCCACCGATCTTCGAGATGGATCTGCGCGGACTGCGCCGTCACTGGGCGAGGCAGGCGGCGCTCCCCGCGATCTCGGCCGAGACGATGACCGGCACCGACCGCCGTGCCCAGGCGCTCGGCTATCCGGAACTGCGCCTGATGGAGCACGCGGGTACGGCCGTCGCTGCGGCTGTGCGGGCGCTCGCCACGGACCTCGGTCGGTGGGGGAGCGGCCCGATCGTCGTCCTCTGTGGTCCGGGCAACAACGGCGGGGACGGCTTCGTGGCCGCGCGGCGGCTGGCGCTGGCCGGGGCGTCGGTGATCGTCGCGGTCGTCGGCGCCGACGCCCGACCGCGCGGCCTCTCGGCGGCCCGCAACTGGGATCGGATCGCCCGTGACGGCGGGATCGTCAAGGTCCACCTGCCCGTCGCCCGGGACGTTGCGATGTTCGGTCTGGGCGTCGAGAAGGCGGCGGTCATCGTCGACGCGTTGCTCGGTACCGGCGTCCGCGGCGCCCTTCGCGAACCGATCCGCTCGGCGGTCGAGGTCGTCGGCCGGGCGCGGGCGGCGGGCGTCCCGGTCGTCGCCGTCGATACCCCGACGGCCGTCGACCTCTCCAGCGGCGAACCATCGGATCCCGCTGTCCTGGCCGACCTGACGGTGACCTTCCACCGACCCAAGACGGGTCTGTTGACCAAGCGTGGTGCGGCTCATGCCGGCAAGATCCTGGTCGCCCCGATCGGCATCCCGGCCGAGGCCGATCGTGGCTGAACCGGGGCGCGTCAGTCGCCAACCTGGCTGGCGCGAGGTCGTGCTGGTTGCCGGCGCGGTCGTCGCGGTCGTCCTTGGAGCCGCGATCCTGACCAGCATCCTCCCGACAGGCGTCCAGGAGCTTGTCTTCCACACGCCGCTGGCGATCGTCGTGCTGATCACCGGTACGGGCTGGCTGCTGTGGCGCATCTCGCGCCGTCCCCCCGGTCCCGAGCAGCGATGATCGAATCGCCGGCCGCGGCGCCGGCGCACAGACCCAACCCCCTCGAGCGCCGCCGAGCCGATCTCGAGACGCTCACGCGGGAAACCTGGGATGTCGTCATCGTCGGTGGCGGGATCGTCGGGTCGGGCGCCTTGCTCGACGCCGTCTCACGCGGGATGCGGGCCGCACTCATCGAGCAGGACGACATCGCGTCCGGGACGTCGTCGCGTTCGTCGCGCTTGATCCACGGCGGCCTTCGCTATCTCGAGCAGTTCCATTTCGGGCTCGTGCGAGAGGCGCTCGCCGAGCGCTCGCGACTCCTCGCGATCGCGCCCCACCTGGTCAAGATCGAGCCGCTGCTGTTCCCGATCTATGGCATCCCGTTCGCCTCGACCATGTTCTATGACGCTGGGCTGACTCTCTACGACATCCTCGGCGCGCGTCGCGATGGTGGCTGGCACCGACGCCTGTCGAAGGCGGCCACCCTCGAGCTCGCCCCGACCCTTCGCCCGACAGGGCTGCGCGGCGGCCTGGTCTACAGCGATGGGGTCGAGGACGACGCTCGCTACACGCTGGCCGTGGCTCGGACCGCGCAGGCCGCTGGGGGCCTTGCGCTCACCCGGGTCCGCGCGACCGGGTTGCGGACCGACGACACGTCCGGGGTGATCGAGGCGGTCGAGGCCGAGGACCTGATGACGGGTGCGACGCTCCACATCCCGACCCGGGCGATCGTCGACGCCACCGGCGTCTGGGCCGCCCAGCCGACCCACCCGTTCCGTGGTCGGTCGCTGGACATCCTGCCGAGCCGCGGCGCCCACCTGGTCGTGCCGCGGGACCGGATCCCGAACAAGACCGGGCTGACCATCCGCGTCCCGGGCAAGGTCGTCTTCCTGGTCCCGTGGCCCGACCACTGGCTGATCGGCACGACCGACGCACCGTACGAGGCTGGACCCGAACATCCATCGGCGGCCGGCTGGGAGGTCGACCGGCTACTCGACACGGTCAACGCGACGATGGACGTGGACCTG
>JANMBS010000479.1:0-9939 GCA_031360525.1 Thermomicrobiales bacterium | reverse complement strand
GCCCGTCGCCAGCCTCGACCCACTGGCCCGTCGCGAGTTCCTCCACGTGCTGGTCGACGCGGTCCGTGCCGACGGTTCGACCGCGCTCCTCTCGTCGCATGTCATCACCGACATCGAGCAAGCATGCGATCGACTCTTGGTCCTCGGTGCCGGAAAGGTGCTCCTGGACCTGTCGATCGCGGGCGCCATCGCCGAGCATTCGGTGATCGAGGAGGTTGGGTCCGCTGGGACGCCGCGGGCGAACACGGACACCGTGGTCGGCGTCTTTCCCGGTCCGGCGGGTGAGCGGCTCAGCCTTGTTCGTGGGGATGGCACCGGCGGTCGAGCGGCCACGCTCGAGGAGGTCGTCCTGGGCCATCTCGCCGCGGCCCGCACACCACGACCGGCTGTGGTCCCAGTGGAGCGGGCGGCATGAGCCTGACCTGGGCTCGCCTCACGCTGCGGCTGAGCCGCTTCGAGCTCCTCGCCTTCGGCGGATTCGTGGCGCTGTTCATCGTCGCGACCGTGCTGACCGCCGCCCGCATCGATGCCCTCCGGCCGCCGGTCGAGTGCCTCGTGAACTTCGACGCGCCGCCGCTCGGCTGCGACCTGAAGTCCAGCGCCTGGTACCAGGCCCAGAACGGCGTCGCCGGCCTGAGCATGGGCGTCATGATCTTCCTGTCGTTCGCGGCGGGGCTCTTCCTCGGCGTGCCCGTGGTCGCCCGCGAGCTCGAGCGCGGAACGGCACGGCTCGCATGGTCGCTGGCGCCGTCGCGGATGCGCTGGTTCCTCGACCGCCTGTTGCCGATCCTCATCCTCCTCGCTGTCACCACGTTCCTCGCAGGCATCGCCGCCGAGCGCTTCGTCGCCTCGATGACCGTGGAAACCGATCTGTCGAACTCGTTCACCGCGTTCGGCTTCCGAGGTCTGCTGATCGCAAGTCGAGCGGTGTTCATCTTCGCCATCGGCGTGGCCGTGGGGTCGATCGTCGCCCGTGCACTGCCGGCCGTCATCCTCGCAGCGGTCATCGCCACGATCGGCCTGGCCGGCGGCGAGCGTGTCCACCAGATGATCCTGGCGTCCGAGGCTGTTGCGATCCCGATGGATCCGAACAACAACAACCCGAATTCGGGCGACCTCTTCATCGACCAGAAGTTCGTGCTGCCGGACGGCACCCTCGTCGACTACGGCTACTTCGGCGGGGCTGACCCGTACGACGAGAACGGGAACCCGAAGTATCCGGTCGTCATGCTCGTGGTCCCAGGGGAGCGCTACCGGTTCGTCGAGACGCGGGAGGCGCTCGCGCTCGCGGGTGGTTCGCTGGTGGCCCTCGTGCTGGCCGGGTTCGTGGTGTCAAGGCGACGACCGGGCTGAGCGGTCAGGACGCAGGCGGGCTCCCAGTCCCGAGCGCCTCGCTGCCGACGGGCTGCGGTTCGCCGACCCGGCCTCGGCGCAGCAGGATGGTCAGCGCCCCGAACAGGAACACGCAGCCACCGACGATGAATAGCCCGTCGACGCCGCTGACGGACGCGACCACGGCGCCGACCGCCGGACCGATCGTCCCCGCCGCGTAGAGCGGGAGGTAGACGAGGTTGAGCGCTGGCGACCGGCGTTCCGGCGGGAGTTCGGTGGCGAGCAGGCCGAAGACCATCGAGCTGACGGTGGCGGTCGCCGCACCCAGACCGACCGCGAGGACGGCGAGCATTCCGATCGAGGCGGCAAGCGGCATCAGGAACAGGACGATGCCGGCCCCGCCGAGCGCGGTCACGAGGACCGGCCTGAACCCGATGCGGTCGCCGATCACCCCGCCGAGCGGCGAAACGAGCGCTCCGACGAGAGCGGCGGTCCCGGCCACCAGCCCGATCGCCGAGGCAAGGCCCGGCCCGACGCCGGCGATCCCCTCGACGAGGACGGGGATGTACGGCCGGCTCATCTGGATCGCCACGAACGAGATCCCGAAGATCAGGAAGATGCGGCGCGTCGCGCGATCGGTCAGGACGCCGCGCAGGCTGGCGTATGCCAGATCAACGATCCGGCCGGACGGGATCACCTCGGGGCGGACCTCGCGTGATCCGAGTGCCACCAGCAGCGCGGTCCCCACCGACAGCAGCGCCGAGAACGCGAAGACCGGGGAAAGCTCCCAGCCGATGCCGTCGATGAGGACGCCGGCCAGGGCCGGCCCGACCGCGAACCCCACGGCACCCGACGCTCCGAACAGGGCGATCGCCGTCCCGAGCCGCCGCCGCGGCGTCGCGTCGCGGATGCCGGCAAGCATGATCCCCGTGTTACCCAGCTGAAACCCGATGAGGAGCATCGCGACGGCGAGCTGCCACGGCTCGCGCGCGAGAGCGACGACCGCGAAGACCACAGCCTCGACCAGCGCGCTTCGGATGATCACGACCTTGCGGCTGTACTTGTCGGCCCATGCGCCCCACAGCGGGACGAGCGGCATCCCGACGACGAAGATCAGGGCGCTGAAGATGCCGATGAAGGCCAGCCGATCCTGGTCGGCGACGCCCATCTGCCGAAGGTAGGTCGGCAGCAACGCGAAGATCTGGCTGACCCCCAGGCCCTCGACCATCGAGGTGATCCAGAAGACCAGGAGCAGGATCCGCCAGTCCTGGACGGGGCGAGGCGGTGCCGGGTTCGCGGGCGTGGCTTGGGACACGGACTGAGCCTAGCGGAAGACCCGAGGTAACGGCCGGGGGCCCCGGCCCGCGCCCAGGTCCGCCACCGGCAGGGCCGGGCACCGCCCCACCATCCCGGACACACGAAAGCGCCCGAAGGAACTGATGGGGACCTCCGTTCGGCGGGTCCTGAGGCTACGAATAAATCCGCAGTCCCTGGTCGTCGCCTGGTTCCTCGCTCGCCTGCCTTGCGGCCGGCGAACCTGGTTCCAGGGACCGTCCCGAGGATCGCTCCTCGAACCGGTCTGGCGGTTCAATCTGCCCCTTCGGGCAAGACGAAATGTACGGCGGGGGCCCTGGTCGCCACAACGGGCTTGTCCACGAACTTGCGATCGTCTGCCAGAAAGTTATCCCCGAACTTGGCCGCACTGTGGACGCTCTGTGGATACACTCGTCCGGGAGGTATGAAATGGGTCGTCTGATCGCCCGGTTGATCGCCGCACAGGACCGATGGGCGACGCCTCTCGGTGACTTCAACCATCGCTGGCTGAGCGCTCTCTTCCGTCCGATCCGGCCGCTCAAGGACTTCCTCAACGGGGTCTGGCTCGGGCATCCCCTCCACGCGGCCGCGACGGACATCCCGATCGGTACGCTGCTGCTGACGGTCGTGCTGGACCTGTTGAACCAGCCGGCTGCGGCCGATGTGGCCCTCGTCGCGACGATCCTGTTCATGCTCGCCGCCGCCGTGACCGGCGCCGCGGACTACACCGACACCGACGGCACGGCACGCGTCCGCGCGACCACCCACTCGACGCTGATGGTCGTCGCGCTCCTGCTGCTGCTGGTCTCGCTGGTCCTGCGCACCGGCGCGCCCACCGACCGCACGATCCCCATCGCGCTCTCGCTGATCGGCTTCCTGCTCGTGACGGCGGGCGCCTATGTCGGTGGCGACGTGGTCTACATCTTCGGCAACATGGTCAGCCGTCACGCATTCCGCGGCGCCGGGAGGAAGTGGGTCAAGCTCGACACGGGCGACGTGACCGATCTGACGACTCTCCCCGAGGCGACGCCGACCAAGGCCAGGGCGGGGATCAACGATCTGGTGCTGGTCCGGATCGCCGACACGATCCACGCCATGCACGCGGTCTGTGCGCACGCCGGCGGCCCGCTCGCGCAGGGCACCTTCATCGACGGCTGCGTCGAATGCCCGTGGCACGGCTCGCGCTTTCGCGTGACCGACGGCCACGTCCGCCGCGGACCGGCCCTCTACGACCAGCCGGCCTACGAGATCCGCGCCGCCGAAGGCGGAGGCTACGAGGTCCGCCGCACCGGGTCCTAGGTGGTCGCCGAGATCGAGATCCCCGACCCGAGCCTGGTCGTCCTGGTCGGGGCGGCGGGCGCGGGGAAATCCACCTTCGCGGCACGGAACTTCGCCCCGGACGAGATCCTTTCGTCGGACCGGTTCCGGGCGATGGTCTCGGGTGACGAGGCCGACCAGCGAGCGACGCACGCCTCCTTCGGGCGCCTCCACCGCGAGCTCGCCCGGCGCCTGGCGCGCCGGCAGATGACGGTCGTCGACGCGACCAGCGTCGAGCCATCCTCGCGACGGGCTCTCCTCGCGCGAGCGGCCGCGGCGGGCGTCCCGACCACGGCGATCGTGCTCGACCTGCCTCCCGAGATCGTCTTTGCCAGGAACGCGGGGCGCCGGCCGCGCGTCGTCGACGAGACCGTCGTGCGACACCACCTCGCGCGGCTGCGCGCGAGCCTCGATGGGCCGGCGCCTCCGCTCTATCGCGAAGCGTTCGCCCAGGTCGTCGTGCTGCGCGACCCGGCCGAGGTCGACAGGGTCAGGATCCGACGGCGCCCCGCCTGACGACAAGCCCGAACGCCCGCGCCCGCACCTCGACCCACACGCCATTGGCCATGTAGACGTCACTCCGTGCGATGGCGAGTGCGGCCGTCTCGTCGGCGGCCCGGACCACGATGATCGACGCCGAGACGTCGGCGAACGCCCCGGCCGCGACGACTACCCCGGCATCCATCAACTCGGCCAGCCTGGCCAGGTGGGGGCCCCGGAACGGGACGCGCGTCTCGGCCGCGTCAGGCGCATAGGTCGCCTCGATCAGCCAGGTGGCCTCGATGGCGACGTCGGTCGGCTGGTCGGTCATGGTGCCCCTGAGTCTATGGGGCCACCCCTACGCCGTCCCGGCGGCGATGCACGCGATCGCGCCGACCGCGAGGGCGATCCCGACCGCATGGGTTCGGGTGACCCGTTCGCGCAGGAAGATCGCGGCGAGGACCACGGTCATCACTGGGTAGAGCGACGACAGGACCGCGGCAACCGCCAGAGCCCCGCCCTGGACGGCCAGGATGAAGAGACCGTTGCCGGCCATGTCCACGACGCCCACCCCGGCCATGGCCGGCAGGAAGCGGCGCTCCGGCCGCCACGCGGCGCCGGTCGCCAGGACCACGATCCCGATCAGGAGCGATTCGACCAAGCGGATGAGCGCCAGCGGCCCGAACGCATGGCCGTCGCTTACCTGCGCGACGAAGACGCTGAACAGACCGATCCCGACTCCCGCGATCAGCGCGAAACGCAACCCCGACGGCCCGCTCGACGCGTCGCCGACGCGGGAGACCAGGACCACGGCCACGATCGCGAGCACGATGCCGACCAGCGTCAGCCACGACGGGAGGCCCTCGAGCACGATCCCGGCCACGACCGGGATGAGTGCCGCCATGACCCCGGTGACCGGGGCCACCACGCCCATCCGCCCGACAGCAAGGCCGTGGTACAGCGCCGTGATCCCGGCCCCGACGGACACCCCGCACAGCCCGCTCCAGAAGAGATCGACGGGAAGCGGCGCGGTCTCGCCGCGCAGCAGGCTCAAACCAAACGCCAGGGCCATGCCGACCAGCTGCGAGACCAGCACGACACTGAACAGCGCGGTCCGGCGTGTCAGCATCCCGCCACCGAAGTCGCCCGAGCCCCAGGCGACCGCCGAAAACAGACCAAGGACGATCGTCGCGGTCGCGGTGCCGCCGAAGTCGATCAGCCGCGCCCCGTGGAGGGGGCCGAGACCGCGGCTTGGGCGGCCGCGTCAGGAGCGCCCACGGCCACCCCGTCGCCCTCGACAGCCCCGCTGTCGACGCTTGTCGGCCCATCGAGCACGACCACGGAGTCGGCGGCCTCGTCGTAGCGCGACGAGGTGGTCAGGTAGATGACCTGGAAGTCGGAGGCGACGCCCTTGAGCAGGGTCAACGCGCGGCTGGCCCTGGCATCGTCGAGCGTCACGAACGGGTCGTCGAAGATCAGCGGCGGGCGCCGATCGCCGGTCACGAGTCGAACCAGCCCGAGACGGGCGACGAGATAGACGAGGTCCAGCGTGCCCTGGCTCAGCGAGCTGACCGGGACCCAGTCGCCCTTCTCCGGGGCGTGGACCTCGATGTCGAGCGTCTTGTCGTCGACCCGCACCCGCCGATAGCGGCCGTCCGTCACGGCCGCGAGGTCACGGACCATGTGCGTCTCGAGATAGCGTGTGGCGGACTTCATCGTCGTCTGCTCCGCGCGGTCGATGGCCTCGAGAGTGATGGCGAACACGCGCTGGCGACGCTGCGCGGTGGCGAGCTGTTCCTGCCAGGCGACCAGCCGTTCTGCCTGACCGGCGATCTGCTCGGCGTCGACCGCGTTGGCATCGACCCGGGCACGGGCGTTGGCCTCGTCGTCGCGGGCACTCTCGAGGGCCCTCTCCTGGTCCCGGACCTCGACCTCGAGACGTTCTCGGGCGCGCGGTTCCTTGGCGATCGGCCCGAGCCCCTCCAGCGCGCTGGTTCGCTGGGCGACGTCCAGGGCCGCGCTGTCCCGCACGGTGGCGAGCGTGGACGGTGGTTCTTTGCCGACCAGCCCGTCGAGCTGGGCACCGAGCCGGTCGATCTCGGTGACGTGAGCATCCTCTCGGGCGAGCAGGTCTTCGGCCGCGGCGAGGTCGGGCAGCCCGAGCGTCGTCAGCTGCTCCTTCGATCTCAGCTCGCTCTCGACGAGTTCGGCCTCCATCTCGGACCGACCGCGCAGCCGCCGGTCGATCTCGACGTCGCGCAGCTGTGCCTGGTTCTTGACGCTCCGCCGCAGCCACAGCGCGACGGCGGCCATCGCCAGCCCGACGACCGCGATGATCCCGCCGACGACCTGGACGATCTGGCCGAGTGTGGCGATGCCCAGGAACGTCAGGATGACCGGGCCGCCGGCAAGCAGGATGCCGAGCGCGACCAGCGCGAGCGAGATGCGCGAGAGGGGTCGCCAGGTCGGTTCGGGCGGGACCTCGAACGAGACGGCCATCTCGTTCTCGAGGATCGCCTTGAGTTCACGGATCTGACCGTCGAGACCGCGCAGGCGTTCCACGGCTCCACGCAGGACGCCGATCTGGTTGGGCGACGGATGTGTGGTGTCGAGAGTCAGGATCTGGGTGTGGACCTCGACCGCCTGCTTATAGCGTTCGTAGCGTTCCGTTGCGGCGTCGCGCTCGGCGGCGAGCCGCTCGGCCTGGCGTGCCTTCTCCAGCATGCTCCGTCGTTCGGCGAGGATGCCGTCGGCCTCGGCGCGACGGTCGTGCGCCGTTGCCATCGTGTCGCGATCGCGCTCGAGCTGGACAAGCGCGAGTTCGCCCTGCTCGAGGGCCGCCCTCGACTGCTCGACCGCCTGCTCGGCCACCTTGAGCGTGCCCGGGTTCCGGTCACCCCGAGTGTTCAGGTCGTGGAGCGCCCGATCGAGCTTCTTGCGCGCCCAGCTCGTCCCGCGGTCGGCGCCGCTGATCGATGCCTGGAGGCGATCGCGCAGCGCACCTTCGTCACGTGACAGGTCGCTCAGCTCGAAATGGCGGACCGACGCCGTCGAGCGGAAGAAGCCCTCGGTCGGGATGCCGGTGAGTTCGGCCATGACCTGGTCGGCGAGGTTCGGATCGCTGATCGACTGGCCCTCGTACTCCAGGCGGACCGTGCCCTTGGAGCCTGCGAAGGTCTTCTCGAGCATGCCGACTTTCTTGCCGTCCTCGTCGTCCTGCTCGAAATCCACGGTGATCACCGAGCGAACGTCCCCGGGCGCTCCCCACGGCCGCAGGGCCTCGACCTCCGCGGCAGTGCTCGTCGCCCGGCGGGTCAATGCCAACTCGAGTGCGCGCTGGATCGTCGTCTTGCCGGCCTCGTTGGGGCCGCGGATGACGGTCACTCCGGGGGCGAAGTCGATGTCGAACTCGCGATAGCGCCGAAAATCGCGGCCCGACAGCTTGCGGATCCTCACAGCGATACCTCGTGCCCGGCGAGGAGCAAGCGCCCGAGACGGAGGGCGTCGCGCTGTTCTGCCGCCTCCGCTGTGGAGCCGGCGGCTTCGAGCTCGCCGATGCGCGCCTCGAGATCGCGGATGAACGCGCCCGCGATGGTGTCGGGCGACGGCAGCGGACCGTCGGTCAGGGCGGGGACGGACAGATCACGGACCCGGATCTTCAGGAACAACGGGGCGAGGGCGGCCTCGATCTCGATCGGGTCCAGGTCGAGGTCGTCACGGCGGACCCCGGCCAGCCGGACATCGAGGACGAGGTCCGGGTCGGCGCGTGCCGCCAGCAGCTCGATGAGTGCCGGCTGGCTGGCCACCGTCGCGGCGTCGATCTCCGCCTTCTCGAAGCGGGTCCGACCGACCTGCAACTCCTTGACTGTCGCCGACCTGTTGCCCGCGACCTCGTCGAGTTCGACCAGGAGGACCTTGCCCGCGCGATCCTGATCCAGGGCGACCGCTTCCGGCGCTCCGGAGTAGGCGTAGGTGACGGTGCCCGCCTTGCCGGTCTGGGTCGAATGCCAGTGCCCGAGCGCGAGGTAGTCGAGACCGCTCGCGGCGATCTCATCGGTCGTGATGACGACGTCGTCGTGCTCGGTCTTGCCCGGGATCGAGATCGAGCCGTGGATGATCCCCACCCGCCAACCGATCGGGGGCGCCGAGGGGTCCGGGCTGTCCGGCGACGGTCCGCCGAGCCCCAGGAGCGGACTGTGGGGCGCCCGCTTCGTGGCGAAGACCTGGCCCAGGATGATCAGGTCGAGGGCCGGGTGGTGGACCGAGGGATGGTCGGGATCGATGACCGTGATCAGGGAGTCATCGGGCGCCCGGCCTGCCATCGCGGCGAGGTCGTACGCGCGGTAGATCGAAGCGCGGTCGAAGCAGTCGTGTGTGCCCGGGATGATGACGGTGCGGATCCGCGCCTCGGTCAGGCGCTTGAGTTCCGCGGCGACGCGCTCGACCGAGCGGCGCGGCTGGACATTCGAATCGAACAAGTCGCCGGCGATGAGGACGACATCGACCTTCTCGGTCAGGGCAAGGTCGACCGTCGCCTTGAAGGCTGCGAATTGGCGTTCGCGCTGGGCGGCCGCTTGCTCTCCCAGATCGTCGTGTCGCGCACCGAGATGGACGTCCGCGGTGTGGATGATCCTGAGCATCGGGTAGCGGCCTTCGCCTCCTCGCGGTCACGGTTGGACGACCGAGGAGTCTCCACGCCGGCCCCGCGGTGCCGGATCGTTCCCGGGCGATCCGCGGCGATGGCGCGAGCGAGGCGCCCCCATGACTCCCCGCTCGCCGACCCCAATGTCGGGTGCCATTGTGACAGGTACGGTGTCACGGTCGCCAGCCGGCGCGGTGTCGAAACCCGGCCGGATGGCCGCCGCCGACCCCTGGCGCCCCGCCGTCGACGCGCCGACAGCCCATTTCGGCGAGCCGTTGTATCCTCCCGGAACTGAACCGGTGCGCCCGAAACAGGGACCCCACATCGGCACCTGGGAGCGCGTCCCGGCTTTTTTCGCCAGACCCGCACGACCCGGCCGCGATGCGGCCGTCCTGACGACGGCGCACCCTTGCAGAGCAGCGCGCCCCGGAGGAGCATCGTGACCTACGTCGACCGGACCTTGAATTGTGTTGATTGCGGCGTGGAGTTCATCCACTCCGCGGCCGATCAGGAGTACTACCAGCAGAAGGGCTTCGTCAGCGACCCGAAGCGCTGCACCAGCTGCCGAGCCAGCCGGCGCGCCAGTCGCGATGGCGGCTATGACGTTCGCGACATCGGTGGCCCGCGCGGCTACGAGCGTGGCGACGATCGGCCGAACCGCGAGTACTTCGCGGTCATCTGCTCGTCCTGTGGCAACCAGGCCCAGGTGCCGTTCAAGCCGCGGATGGACCGGCCGGTCTACTGCTCCGACTGCTTCCGGACGGTCAAGCCGGGGTAACTCGGCTGCCGCGAGGAGCGCCCCAGGCCGCGAGGGGCGCCCCAGGCCGCCGCAGGTCAATGCCGCCACCTGGGCG
>JANMBS010000477.1:0-6832 GCA_031360525.1 Thermomicrobiales bacterium | reverse complement strand
CGCCAACGACGTCTTCGACACGCTGTCCGGCGCCGACGACGCGAATGTCACGCCGACCCAATTCTCGGGTGGCTCACGGGTCATCCAGTACGGCCTCGTCAGCCTCCGCCAGATGGCGACGCTGTCGACCGTGTTCTACGTGCTGGCCGGGCTGATCGGGCTCATCCTGCTGGCGACCAACGGCTCCACCGCGCTGCTGGTCATCGGTGTGGTCGGGTTCATCGTCAGCCTCGGCTACACCGCCCCGCCGCTCAAGTTCGTCTACCGCGGGCTGGGCGAGATCTCTGTGGCGCTCGGGTTCGGGCCACTGATGCTCCTTGGGGCGTACGTCGTGCAGACCGGTGGCGCCCTCGCTTGGGAGCCATTCGTGGCCTCGATCCCGGTGGCGCTCTTGGTCGCCCTGATCCTGTACGTCAACGAGATCCCCGACCGACGCGGCGACGCCCGGGCCGGCAAGCGGACGCTCCCGGTGCGCTTCTCGCGGACCGCGGTCATCGCCGGCTACAACGTCGCGGTGGCTGCGGCGTACGTGATCCTGGTGGCCGGCGTCGTGGTCGGCGTCCTGCCGATCCCCGTCCTGCTGATGCTGCTGACGATCCCGCTGGCGCTCAAGGTGTCGCGCGGGCTCGCCCCCAACTACGAGAACCCCTACGGGCTGATGGCGATCATGGGCGTCAACGTCCAGCTCCATTTGCGGGCCGGGCTGCTCCTGCTCGGGGCGTACCTCATCGTGCTGATCGTCGGAGCCGTTGCACCGAGCGTGAGCCTGTTCATCGGCTGAGCGCCGATCGCCGGTTGACTCTTCGATAAGCGCTAGTTAAGGGCTCCGACGGATGCTTGGTCGATGGATCCGATCCGGCTCGGACTGGGCTACCGGGCACTTCGCCAACGCCGTCGGCTGACGCAGCGGCAGCTCGGGTCGCGGGCTCGGGTGTCCGGATCCGTCGTCTGCCGCATCGAGCGTGGCCACGCCGACCGCGTAGCGGTTCACACGCTGGTTCGCGTGGCAGCCGCGCTCGACGCCCGGATCGATGTTCGGTTGCTGTGGCAGGGCGAAGGACTCGACCGTCTTCTCGATGCTCGACACGCCAGACTCGTCGATCTCGTCCTGGAGATCCTCGACTCGCATGCCTGGGAGGTCGCCACCGAGGTCTCTTTCAACATTTACGGCGAACGTGGCTCGATCGACATCCTCGCCTTTCACCCGGCGACAGGGTGCCTCCTCGTCATCGAGATCAAGTCGCTCGTCCCGGACATGCAATCGATGCTCGCTGCACTTGATCGCAAAGGCCGACTCGCGGGCGACATCGCCGGCGAACGTGGTTGGCGGGTGGCTTCGGTCTCGAAACTGCTCATCCTGCCCAACGATCGAACCGCACGACGCCGAGTCGATGATCACGCCGCGACGTTCCGGACTGCGCTCCCGGCCCGGACGATCGAGGTCCGCCGGTGGCTCCAGGAGCCAGCGGGGAGCATCCACGGCGTCATGTTCGTGTCAGATGTGCGCCAAGCGGTGACTCGTCAACGGGTGCGTGCCCAGCCCGCCCATCAGGCCGGAGCGGCACGCATGAAGTCGCCTCGCGATCCCGCCTGATCGAGGCAGATGTGCGCAAGGCGAATATCTGTCACGAGTCGAGTGACTAGCTCCCGCCTGAGGCAAATCTGTCACGAACGACGGCCCCGGCGGGGTCTGGCCACGCTCCGGGCCGCTGCAATGGCCCGGAGCGGCACGTGATGGCCCGCGGAGCCTGCGACCCGCCGCCCGCGGCGGCCCGCGACACGTTTCCGCCCGGCACCCACCGCCCGGAATCGAAAGGCCCGCGGTCACCCGCGGGCCTTCGTTCTGCGAGAACCGAGGCCTAGACCTCCTTGAACTCGCCTTCGACGGTTTCCTCTTCGGCGGCGCCGTCGGCGGCGCCCTCGGCCCCCTCGGCACTCTCCGGACCGGCTCCATCGGTACCGTCCGCGCCCGTCCCGTCCGAGGAGCCGTTGCCGGACTCCCCGGCCGCTGACGCGGCTGCCTGGTAGGCCGCCGTCGAGACCCGCTGGAGCGACTCGGCGAGCGAGCTCATCCCGGCCCTGACCGCTTCCATGTCGGAGCCCTTGAGGGCCTCGCGCAAGGTCTCGATCTTGTTCTCGACCTCGAGCTTGTCCTCGGACGACACCTTTTCGCCGAGGTCCTTGATGGCTCGCTCGGCCTGGAACGAGAGGGCCTCGGCCTGGTTCCGGGTCTCGACCTCCTCGCGCCGCACCTTGTCCTCCTCGGCGTGCTCCTGGGCGTCGCGGACCATCTGGTCGACGGCGCTCTTGTCGAGCATCGAGGAAGCGGTGATGCGGACCTGCTGCTCCTTGCCGGTCGCCCGGTCCTTGGCCTTGACGTCGAGGATCCCGTTGGCATCGATGTCGAAGGTGACCTCGATCTGCGGGATGCCGCGGGGGGCCGGTGGGATCCCGTCGAGGATGAACCGGCCGAGCGTCTTGTTGTCGGCCGCGAAGTCGCGCTCGCCCTGGAGGACGTGGATCTCGACCTGGGACTGGGAGTCCGAGGCGGTCGAAAAGACCTGCGACTTCGAGGTCGGGATGGTCGTGTTCCGCTCGATCAGCTTGGTCATCACCCCGCCGAGCGTCTCGATGCCGAGCGACAGCGGCGTCACGTCGAGAAGCAGGACGTCCTTGACGTCTCCGGCCAGGACGCCGGCCTGGATCGCGGCGCCGATGGCCACGACCTCGTCCGGGTTGACGCCCTTGTGCGGCTCCTTGCCACCGAACATCGCCTTGACCGCCTCGAAGACGGCCGGCATCCGGGTCATGCCCCCGACGAGGATGACCTCGTCGATCTCGGCCGGCTTGAGGCCGGCGTCCTTCATGGCGGCGAGTACCGGACCCTTCGTCTTCTCGACCAGGTCGGCCACGAGGTCCTCGAGCTTGGCCCGCGACAGCGAGACGACGAGGTGCTTCGGACCGCTGGCGTCGGCGGTGATGTACGGCAGGTTGATCTCGGTCGACGCCGTCGAGGACAGCTCGATCTTCGCCTTCTCGGCCGCCTCCTTGAGGCGCTGGAGTGCCTGCTGGTCCTTGGACAGGTCGATGCCCTGGTCCTTCTTGAACTCGGCCAGCAGCCAGTCGATGACCCGCTGGTCGAAGTCGTCGCCGCCGAGGTGCGTGTCGCCGTTGGTCGCCTTGACCTCGAAGACGCCCTCACCCAGCTCCAGGATCGAGATATCGAAGGTGCCGCCGCCGAGGTCGTAGACGGCGATCTTCTCGTCGCCCTTCTTGTCGAGGCCGTAGGCCAGTGCCGACGCGGTCGGCTCGTTGATGATCCGCTTGACGTCGAGACCGGCGATCCGCCCGGCGTCCTTGGTCGCCTGGCGCTGCGTGTCGTCGAAGTAGGCGGGGACGGTGATGACCGCCTCGGTGATCTTCTCGCCGAGATACGCCTCCGCGTCCGTCTTGAGCTTCTGGAGGATCATCGCGCTGATCTCCGGCGGCGTGTAGACCTTGCCGTCGGCGAGCTTGACGGCCACACCGTCACTCTTGGGATCCTTCTCGACCGTGTACGGGACGAGACCCTTGCTGCGCTTGACCTCGTCGTCGTCCCAGCGGCGCCCCATGAAGCGCTTGATCGAGTAGACGGTGTTGGTGGGATTGGTCACGGCCTGGCGCTTGGCCAGCTGGCCGACGAGTCGGTCGCCGGTCTTGGCGAAGGCCACGACGGACGGGATGGTCCGGCCGCCCTCAGCAGATGCGATGACGGTCGGCTCGCCGCCCTCCATGACCGCGACGACGGAGTTCGTCGTGCCCAGGTCGATGCCGATGATCTTGCCCATATCGATGGATGCTCCTTATCGGGTGTTGGTTCAGGAAAGGGGGGTGTTGGTGGTGTCGTCTGCGTGTATGGCGACGGCCACGAGGGCCGGCCGGATGACACGGTCGCGGAGTCGATAGCCGCGCCGGATCTCCTCGACGATCGAGCCTTCGGGCTGGTCGCTGCCCGGGACGTTGGCGATCGCCTCATGTTCGCGCGGGTCGAACTCGCGGCCAGGCGATGCGTCGATCGGGGTCACGCCCTCGCTGTCGAGCAGAAGCCGAAGCTTGCGATCGATGGCGGCGATGCCCTGGAACCAGGGGTCGTCGGCCACGGTCGCCGGCCGCGCCTCGATCGCGCGATCGAAGTCGTCGGCGACGGCCAGGACCTTGCGGATCAGGTCCTCGCCCGCGAGCCCGAGCTCGCGCATCCGCTCCTCGCCCGTTCGCCGCTTGAAATTCTGGAACTCGGCGCGCTCGCGCTGGAGAGCGGACAGGTATTCCTCCGACGTTCGTGCCGCGTCGTCGCGCTCGGTCGTGAGGGCCTCGATCTGTCCCATCAAGGCGGTCGGCGAGATGTCGATCTCGTCGACCCGCTCCTCCGCTCGGGTGCGTTGTCGTTGGTCAGGCATAGAGGTGATCCACCAGTTCGTTCATGAGGCCCGACACGAATCGCACCGTGCCGATGGCCTGGGAATAGGACATCCGGGTCGGCCCCAGGACTCCGACCACGCCGATCGCCCGGCCCTGCCGGCCGTACGGCGCCAGGACCAGCGAGACATCGCGCATCTCGAGCGGCTGGTTTTCGTGGCCGATGAAGACCTGGACCTGCCCGGAGCCGGCGACGCTGCCGACCAGCTGGCCGAGGTAGACCCGGTTCTCGAGCGCGTTGAAGACCCGCCGAAGCTTGTCGCTCTGGGCGAATTCGGGTGCCTCCATCACGTTGAGCAGGCCGTCGCTGAAGACCTCCTCGATCGCCGCGGCGTCATATTCGCGGACGACCTTGACGACCCGCTCGCCGACCCGTCGGGCGAGGGCGTCGACCCGGTCGCCGGCATCGAGCGATGCGATGCGGGCCTCGGCGCGGCTGGCGGTCATGTCGACGAGGCGCTCGTTGAGCCGCGCGGCGACGGCATTGAGGGTCGGCTGGTCGATGGCATCGTCGCCGTCGACGGTGATGAGCGCCTGCTTGATGGCGCCCTCACGGAGGACCAGGATCAGGCTGGCCATCCGTTCGTTGATCGCGACCAGGTCGATCCGCCGGATGTGGGCGTCGCGCGGCTTGGCCGGCGTGGCGAGCCCGGCCGAGCGCGTCACCGACGCAAGGGTCGTTGCGGCGAGGCGGAACCAGTGTTCGCTGGCGAATTCGACCTGGCCGAACTGGTGGCGGATCATCAGCTGCTCGACGGCGGGGAGCGGGACGGCCTCGACGATCGACTCGACGTAGAAGCGGTAGCCGGAGTCGGTCGGGATGCGGCCGGCGGATGTGTGCGGGTGGGTGAGCAGGCCGTTCGCCTCGAGCTCGGCCAGGATGCTGCGCACGGTCGCGCTGGACACGCCGAGGCTATAGCGCTCGACGAGCGCCTGGCTGCCGACCGGCGTGGCCGTCGTGACGTATTCCTCGATGACGGCCCGAAGGATCGCCTGCGTGCGAAGGTCCAGGGGGCCGAGTGGGCGGCGTGGTCGTCGCGCCAAGGCCTGTCTCCCAAGTCGTTAGCACTCTATGGGTGAGAGTGCTAACACGTTGCGGGCATCGTATCAGTCTCGGGGCGGGAGTGTCAACGGAACGTGGTGTTATGTCCTCGGCCAGTGAAAGTGTCACCCCGTAAGCGGCCAGTGAATTTGTCACCCTCGATCCCATGAACGCGACCCGATAGCTTTCCTAGCGGACGCGCTCGACGTACGTTCTGAACTCCCTTTCCGAGAAGCCCGTTCCGATCGCGGCGTACTGACTGCAAGGCGAACCCTCCGGGCTCTCGTGCCAGACGGCGAAGTAGGTATCGGCCGCACGGTCGAGCGAAACCGTCGCGACGTGGCCGCGAACGTTTATGGGGTCCATGCTCTCGGTAGCGCCGACTTCGCCTTCGATCCCCGACAGGATCGAGAACTCGCGGCCGGATGGATCGGACCACGTTACCCGGAGCCCGGACGGGTCAGGACCGGCTGCCACGTTCAGGCGGTCACTCTCCAAGAAGTTCGGGGATGGGTCGGCAAGCACCGCCTCTGGGCACTGACCTGGAATGGACGACTGGATGGCCGCCCCTGTTGGCCCAGCACTTGGCGCCGACTGAGTCGATGCGGGCGGAACCACACCGGCAGAAGGTCCCCCCGCCCCGCCGAAAAGGTCGCAGCCGACGCTAACGACGCCAAGAACGACAAAGCCGAGGACAACCGCCGGTCGGAAACTCAATGCTGGAATGAATCTGGGTCGCGCAGAGGGCCGATCAATGGCCCGGACACTCCGTCGGGATTCGCTTCCTGGCCGAGTCCGACGTACGGACCGCCAGTCTTCCGCGCCCGGATCACCGCCGTTTCAAAGCCACGGTTTCGCGAAAGTTCCACGAATTCCTCGGCGCCCTTCTTGGTACGGAATGCCGTCAAAACCAGGTATTCATTCCCGCTGAACTGGTACCCGGGTGCGGTGAGCAACGTGTTGAGGCGTGCCGCAACACAAGGAGGATGCCCGGTCTGCCCACATGATGCGTTCTCGGCGGCTCCGGAGAAAGCTCCCAGCTGCTCGATCGGTACGTATGTGAGTGAGACCGGCAACTCGACACGCATGGACTGACCAGTGTCGACTCCGTCCTGGCCGAGGTCTGACAGGCGCTCTGCTGCGGGTCCTCCAGGCGACTCTCCGGTGCCGACCGGCTGCCCGTGTGGCCCTCGCCGGCCTGAGCCAGCACAGAGATCAGATGCTTCCGAGGGGTACGCCGCACGCGAACCCCGCGATCAAATCAGCCGAGAGAATAACTCGTTGGAGAGCAGGCGACCCCGCGTCGTCAGCACGACCCGGTCGTCGGCAGTCACG
>JANMBS010000438.1:0-5574 GCA_031360525.1 Thermomicrobiales bacterium | reverse complement strand
GTTCAGGAAGGGGATGACGATCTCGTCGATGAAGGCGAGCACGCGGACCTCGTGATGTTCGGGGTGGGCGCCCGGCAGCATAGCCGACTATCCTCGGCACGGTGAGTGAGCCGGAGGTCCCGCACGTCGACCCGGACCGTGGTTCCGCGCCACCGGCGGCGCCCATCGTCCTCACCGGCGCCCATCTGACCGTCCCCGATATCGAAGCTGTCGCGCGCCGTGCTGCACCTGCCACGCTCGACGAGCACGCTCGCGAGCGGATGCAGGAGGCGCGCGACCTCATCGAATCGCTGGTCGCCGAGGGCGCGGTCGTGTACGGCGTGACGACCGGGTTCGGGGACCTGGCCTCGACGTTCATCAAGCCCTCGGACGCCGGGCGGCTCCAGGAGAACCTCCTGATGAGCCACGCCGCCGGCGTCGGCCCTGCCTTCCCGCGCGAGGTCGTCCGGGCGATGCTGCTGTTGCGGGCCAACACGCTCGCGCTTGGCTACAGCGGTTGCCGGCCGTTGCTGGTCGACCGGCTCCTCGAATTCCTGCGCATGGGGATCCACCCAGTCGTGCCCGAGCAGGGGAGTGTCGGGGCCTCCGGCGACCTTGCCCCGCTAGCCCATCTGGCGCTTCCACTGATCGGTCGCGGCCAGGTGGAGTTCAACGGGTCCGTGGTCCCGGCGATGATCGCCCTCCGCGAGGCCGCCCTGGAGCCGCTGACGCTCGAAGCCAAGGAAGGGCTCGCGCTGCTCAACGGCACCCAGATGATGAGCGCGATCGCGGCGCTCCTCCTCGCTGACGCCGACCGCCTCGCCCGGACGGCAAGCGTCGCGGCAGCGATGAGCGTCGAGGCGCTCCTCGGCACCGATGTGGCCTTCGCCGCGGCCTACCAGCTCGCCCGGCCACACCCCGGCCAGGTCGCGGTCGCCGCGGAGCTCCGCCACCTCCTGCGAGACAGCGCGCTACAGACCGGCCATCACGGCCATGCCCACAAGGTCCAGGACCCGTACTCGCTGCGCTGCGTGCCGCAGGTCCACGGCGCGGTCCGCGACACCCTCGACCACCTGCGGCGGGTCCTCGACATCGAGCTCAACTCGGCGACCGACAACCCGTTGGTCTTCCCCGACGGCGGGATCGCCGACGCGGCCACCTTGGCGACCGGCGGCGGGCGGGTGATCAGTGGTGGCAACTTCCACGGTGAACCGATCGCGCTGGCGCTCGATTTCGCCAAGATCGCCCTGGCCGAGCTTGGCTCCATCAGCGAGCGGCGGACCGCGTTGCTCGTCGATCCACGGCTCAATGGCGGTCTGCCGCCATTCCTCGCGGCCGAGTCCGGGATCGATTCCGGCATGATGATCTACCAGTACACCGCTGCCGCCCTGGTGTCGGAGAACAAGGTCCTCGCTCACCCCGCCTCGGTCGACTCGATCCCGACGAGCGCCAACCAGGAGGACCACGTCTCGATGGGCTCGATCTCGGCGCGGCACGCCCGGACCGTCCTGGCCCACGTCGAGCGGATCGTCGCGATCGAACTGCTCGTCGCGGCGCAGGCGCTCGACCTGAGGCTCACGTCGTCCGACGGCGCGGCGCCCGGCGCTGGCGTGGCCGAGGCGCTGACCCGGATCCGGGCAGTCGTCCGACACCTGGACGGGGACCGTGAGCCGGGGCCCGACCTGGCGACGGCGACCGCGCTCGTCCATGAGGGTCGCCTCGCCGACCTCGCGGGCTAAATGGGCACGATCACGATCCTCGATGTCACCGATCCGGCGGCCTTCGGCCGGGTCCCCCTGTGCGCCGATCCCGGGTTCGACCATCGCTCGTGCGACTACTGGGAGGACGCCGACCGCGGATCGAAGGCAGCCCGCCTGTCGTGGCTGGAGCCCGTTTCGGTGGCGTCGGCTGACAGCCCGCGGCCGAAACCGACGAACCCCTTCCTCGCCGATCTCGAGGCAAAGGCGCCTGTCGCCAATCCGTTCGCGAGCGCACGCCCGGCGAACCTGTTCCTGACGCCGGGCGACGACGACGAACCGGGCCCGACGGCGAATCCCTTCGCGCCGGCCCCACCAGCCCGCCCGAAGGTCGCGCCCGATGCGCCCCGGAAGCTCCAGTTGTTGGGCCGGAGCCTCGGGGTCGTCGGCAGCTACGCCAAGGTGCTGCTCGAAGACGACGTGGCGAGGGCATACGCCCAGTTCGGGCCACTGACCGCATACCCGCGAGCGCAGCGGACGCGCGACCTCTACCCGTCGCTCCCCGAGGCACCGCTCCCAGCGGTCATCACCTGCATCGCGACCACCGCCGAGGCGCGCGGCGCAGGACTCGCCAAGGCCCTCATCGCTGCGGTCTGCGAGGACCTCACCGGCCGCGGCTTCACCGCCGTCGAGACCTACCCCGAGATCAACGCCCGACCCGACGCGACCAGTGCCGCGACCCCGCGCTTCTGGGAATCGGTCGGGTTCGAGATGGCCATCGCCGACGAGCGATTCCCGGTCATGCGCCGCGCCCTGGCCTGACCGCTCAGCGACGGCGCGCGTACCCTGTCGGCACGATGCCCGAGACGACCTCCTCCGGCGCACGTCCCGTCCGCGCTCCGCGCGGGACCGAGATGACCTGCCGCGGCTGGGCGCAGGAAGCCGCGCTCCGGATGCTCATGAACAACCTGGACCCCGAGGTGGCCGAGGACCCCGATCACCTCGTCGTCTATGGCGGGACCGGGCGAGCGGCACGGTCCTGGGAGGCATTCGACGCCATCGTGCGTGAGCTGCGGGCGCTCGGCGACGACGAGACGCTGCTGGTCCAGTCCGGCAAGCCGGTCGGCGTCGTGCGCACCCACCCATGGGCACCGCGGGTGCTCATCGCCAACTCGAACCTGGTCGGCAAATGGGCGACCTGGGAGGTCTTCCGCGAGCTCGAGAAGGCCGGCTTGATGATGTACGGCCAGATGACGGCGGGCTCGTGGATCTACATCGGCACGCAGGGGATCCTGCAAGGCACGTACGAGACGTTCGCCGAGGCGGCGCGCCAGCATTTCGGCGGGTCGCTGCGCGGGACCGTGACGCTGACCGCCGGTCTCGGCGGGATGGGCGGCGCCCAGCCGCTCGCGGTGACCATGAACGAGGGCGTGTGCATCGCCATCGAGGTCGACGAGGCGCGCGCGCGGCGACGGCTCGATATCGGCTACGTCGACCGGCTCACCGGCGATCCTGCCGAGGCCCTGCGCTGGGCGCGGGCGGCGGCACAGGCCGGGGAGGCGCTGAGCATCGCGCTCGTCGGCAACGCCGCCGAGATCGAACCTGCCTGGGCGGCGGCGGGCCAACGGTTCGACCTCGTCACCGACCAGACCTCGGCACACGACGCCCTGGGTGGGTATGTGCCGGACGAGATGACCCTGGCCGACGCGCTCGAACTGCGCACTGCGCTCCCGGACGAGTACCAGCGGAGATCGGGTCGCGCGATGGCCGCCCATGTCCGGGCGATGCTCGACTTCCAACGGGCGGGCGCTGTCGTCTTCGACTACGGCAACAACCTGCGTGCGCAGGCGCAAGAGGCCGGCGTCGCGAACGCCTTTGACTACCCGGGCTTCGTGCCGGCCTTCATCCGGCCGCAGTTCTGCGAAGGCCGCGGGCCGTTCCGCTGGGTCGCGCTATCCGGCGACCCGGCAGACATCGCCCGGACCGATCGCGCGGTCCTCGAGCTCTTCCCCGACGACGAGGGCCTCCGGCGCTGGATCGCGATGGCGCAGGAGCGGGTCCCGTTCCAGGGGCTGCCGGCGCGCATCTGCTGGCTCGGCTACGGCGAGCGGGCGCGCGCCGGTCTCGCCTTCAACGAGCTTGTCCGGACCGGCGAGGTCAGCGCGCCGATCGTCATCGGGCGCGACCACCTCGACGCGGGGTCGGTGGCGTCCCCCAACCGCGAGACGGAGGCGATGGCCGACGGCTCGGACGCGGTCGCCGACTGGCCGCTGCTCAACGCCCTGGTCAACACGGCGGCGGGCGCCTCGTGGGTCTCGATCCACCACGGCGGCGGTGTGGGGATCGGCTATTCGCAGCATGCCGGGATGGTGGCAGTCGCGGACGGCTCGCCTCTGGCGGCCGAGAAACTCGAGCGCGTCCTGACGACCGACCCGGCGATGGGCGTCCTGCGCCACGTTGACGCGGGGTACGGCCGGGCGATCGAGGTGGCTCGCGAACGCGGAATCGTGGTGCCGATGCGAACCGGAGAATGACGCGGCGTTGACCCGAGGCACACGTTGAGCACGAGACTCCAGTCGTACCCCTGACCATTTGGGTGGTCGCAGTCTCGTATACCGCCGATATGTTCTTCTCACCGAAGCGGCATCGCTTCCACGAGGAGAACTCCCCGTGCCGACGACCCACAACCGACATCGCCGCCGATCGTCCGTCGCGCTCACCGCGATCTTCCTGCTGACCCTCGTCGCGGTATCCCCGGTGTCCGCGGATTCGACGGCGCAGACGCCGCCGTTCAGCCAGGATTGGCACGACACGACTCTCCTCAGCGTCACTGACGACTGGTCAAGCGTGTCGGGTATCGTCGGCTACCTGGGACGGGACATCACGACTCTGACCGGAGTCGATCCGCAGACGCTCCTGGCCGATTCGAAGGTCGCGAACGATGTCGACGTGATCGTCAACATCCCGCCCGATGTCAACATCCAGAATGGCGGTGTCGGCGAATTCGAGTTGGTCGATGCGGTCGTCGCGCTACAGCCGGACGGGACGGCGGATGCTCCGTACCTCCTCCTCAATCTGCGGACCACAGGGTTCACGAACGTCGCGGTCAGCTATCTCCTGCGCGACATCGACTACTCGATGGACGACGCCGTCCAGGCCGTCGCTCTCCAGTACCGGGTCGGTTCCAGCGGCGCGTGGACGAATCTCCCCGCGGGATTCGTCGCCGACGCAACGACGGGCCCTCTGCTGGCCGATCAGGTGACGTCGGTGAACGTCGTCCTTCCCTTCGGCGCGAACGACCAGGCGCTCGTCCAGGTTCGGATCATCACCGCCAACGCCGTATCCCGCGACGAGTGGGTGGGCGTCGACAACATCGCCGTCACGGCGTCGGCGATCGACCAGCCGCCGGCCGTCCAGTCCACGTCGCCGGTCGACAGCTCGACAGGCGTCGCCCGCGACGCGAACCTCTCGGTGACCTTCGACGAGCCCGTCGACGTCAGTGGCGGCTGGTTCGACATCTCGTGTGCGACGAGCCACGGACACTCGGCTGTGGTGAGCGGTGGCCCGCTGACTTTCGACATCGACCCGGACACCGACTTCGGGTACGACGAGTCATGCACCTTCACGGTCCGCGCACAGGGCGTGACCGACCAGGACACCGCTGATCCGCCGAACCTGATGGCGGCCGATCGGGTCGCGACGTTCCAGACGGTCGCGGCGCCGCCGGTGATCGACGAGCCGCCCGCCGTGCAGTCGACGTCGCCGGGGGATGGCGCCGTCGACGTCGCTCGGGACGCTTCCCTGTCGGTGACCTTCAGTGAGCCCGTGGACGTCAACCCCGGCTGGTTCGACATCACCTGTGCGACGAGCCACGGTCACACTGCGGCCGTGAGCGGTG
>JANMBS010000384.1:0-2376 GCA_031360525.1 Thermomicrobiales bacterium | reverse complement strand
GTCCGTCGGGCCGACGAAGAGAACGTCCACGCCGTCGATGGCGGCGATCTCAGCGGCGTGCTCCACTGCGCTCGGCGATTCGATCTGGATGATGCCGAGGATCCGTCTGTTGATCTCCCGCACATCGGTGTGGCCCAGCTCGCCGAGACCCGCGCCGCGCGTCGAGAGCGCAAGTCCGCGGGTACCGTCCGGCGGGTAGCGCATGAACGAGATCGCCTCCCTCGCCTGCTCGGGCAGGTCGACCCGCGGGACCATGATGCCGTGCGCGCCAAGGTCGAGCGCACGACCGATCCGCAACCGTTCGCCGGACTGCGGCCGGACCAGGGCGGCCGCCGGTGTCGCCCCCATCGCGTGGAGATCGGCCAGCAGGTCCGCCTCCGTCCCGGCCCCGTGCTCAAGGTCGATGATCAGCCAATCGAAGCCGGCGCGGGCCATGATCTCTGTTGCGACCGGAGATCCGAGCCCGGCGAAGGCACCGAACAGCGTCTCGCCGGCGGCGAGTCGGGCGTGGAGGTCGACGACGCCCGGGACGGGCGGGAGGTAGGGCGGATCGGACATGGCAGACATGATGCCCGGTCGGGTCCACGGGCGCTAGCGTGCCGCGTGTGCCGATCCCGCAACGGGTCCGGGTTCCGACGCTCAGGCCCATCCGCCGCTCCGGGCCACGTTGCTTACGACACTCGTTCTGCGCTGGAGAACAAACGGGCCGATCCGCGCCCGCCTGGGGCTGGTGGGACCGCTAGGCGGGACAAAATGCGAGCCTGCGGCACCATAGTGCCGCGACTGGGCGTGAACGATCCCCCGGGAGGCCCATCTGGAGCCGAATGGCGCCCGAATCCGTACAAATCGGAGCATCCTCGACCGCCCCTGGCCACTTGGCGGCACATTTTGTTCTGCTGTGAAGAACGTCGTCCGCCGGAGCCGGCTGTCAGTGCCGGGCGCGGGTTTGAACCTTTTGCCGGGTGCGACCATCTGTTGGGGTGAAGCGCCCATCCCGGGCGCCGCTGGAGTACCGCCAATGCGGACGAGGCTGGTCGAACGGGCACGAGAAGGTGATGACGTCGCCTTCACGGAACTCGTCGACCTCGACGGCGACCTCTGCTACGCGATCGCATTCCGAATCCTGCGGGATGCGGAGCGGGCGCAGGACGCCGCCCAGCAGGCATTCCTCCTCGCCTGGCGTGAACTCCCTCGGCTTCGGGACCCGGAACGCTTCGGCCCATGGCTCCATCGGCTGCTCGTCAATGCCTGTTACGAGGAGCTGCGCCGGCATCGGCGCTGGAGCACCCATATCCGGGTCCTGCCGGTCGACGGACCGGGCGGACCCGATCCGATGGTCTCGGTCGACGACCGTGACACCCTCGACCGCGCATTCCGGCGCTTGACGCCGGAGCACCGAGCGGTCTTCGTCCTGCACCACCACGCCGGGCATCCACTGGCCGAGATCGCCGAGATCGTCGGGATCCCGATCGGCACCGTGAAGTCCCGACTGCACCACGCGACACGCACCCTGCGCGCGGCGATCGTCGCTGACAGCCAGGTCGATCCCACGGAGGCACGACTGGCATGAACGTTCGGCGCGATCCCGACGCGATCCTCGCCGCCTGGCTGGCGGAGGGCCCCACCTCCCTCCCCGAGGCCACGCGACGGGCGATCACGGTCAACACGAGAACCACAGATCAACGACGGCATCCGATCGGGATGCCACGGAGGAGTCTCTTCATGAACACGTACGCCCGATCGGCGGTCGCGGCCTTCGCGATCATCCTGGCTGCCGGCGGCGCCGCGTACTTCCTGGCGCCGGCCGGCGCCAGGGTCGGCGGACCGCGGCCGACCGACCAGCCATCGCTATCCCGTTCCCCGACCCCGTCGGGGACGATCTCGATGGTCACCCACACCTCGCGAGAATATGGCTATTCCGTAGATGTCCCGGAAACGTGGAGCGTGAGATTGGCGATCAAGCCCTGGCCGGCGGGCGCGCGGCTCGAGGCTGACCCGACTGTGGCCGACTCGTTCCGGATCGCGGCCTCGCCTGTCGATGCCGCGGTCGCGGTCGCAGCCCAGCCAGCTCCCGACGGTATGACCGCGACGACCTGGCTGGCGGAGTGGGAGCGCATCCGCGAGGACATCGGAGGGCACTGCTTCGGCTCCGCGACGCCATGGGAGGAAACGACCGTCGCGGGGCTCCCAGCGTGGCATATCTCGTGGCGGTGCGACAGCACGCCCGACGAGAAGTCGAACTGGGACGAATACACATTCCTCGCCGGCGGGATGGGCTACGTCATCAGCGGCACGCCATCGATGGTCGATGTCGTCGTCCACTCCTTCCGGGCGCCGTAGTCGGCCGAGGTGCCCTCTCGACCGTTCGCTCGGTGG
>JANMBS010000377.1:0-6201 GCA_031360525.1 Thermomicrobiales bacterium | reverse complement strand
GCATCTCGGCGGTCGCATCGACGGCGCTGCCTGGCGCCTGACCGTGGGCCTTGATGAGCGCCCTGTCCGGTGCCTGGAGTTCAGCGAACGTCATGTCCACGTTGAAGCGGGTGGTGATGAACCCGATCCCGACCTTGGCGGCCGCTCTGAAATGGGTCGGGTCGATGACGTCGATCTTCTCGACGCCGGGGCCGCACGGGCCGATCTGCTCGGGATCGATGACGAAGGCCCAGACCTTCTCGCGCGACGCCTTGATCGGCTGAGTGCCCTCGAAATGCATACGATCCTCCGGGAGGCGTGACCGTGGGGGTCGGTCAGTCGCTCGATGATACCGACGCGGCGATGCGCGTTGCACGATGGCCCGCTGGGTCTGAGCGATGTCGCGGTCACCGCGGCGACCACGTCACGATCCCGGCGCTGCCCACGCCACGCCCCTCGATCGTCCAGCCGCCATCGGCCTCGACGACCAACCTGGCGAGGGCCTTCTGGAAGCGCTTCTCCTTCGGCCCGGCCGGGTCGATCCAGAGCTGGCGCCGGATGAAGCCCTCGAGCGCCTCGCGCGACTCGAAGCGCCGCGGTTCGATGGCGACCTTCTCGACGGCCGGGCGGCGGCCGCGCGCCTCGAGGAGCTCCAGCAGGTCGGGAAGGGCCGGCAACGGCACCCGTTCCTCACCGTGGACCGGCGGCCAGAACGGGTTCGCCGCGGCGGCCGGGACCTGTTCCATCAGGACGGCGACACAGAGTCGCCCGGCGGCAGCCTCCAGGGCATCAACGAACGGACCGATCGCTTCGACGTCGTAGCCGACGTGGGCGATGACCGTCACGTCGGCCTCGAAGTCCGCCACGGCACGCTCGTTGTCGAGCGGCCAGCGGGCTTCGATGGTCCGGACGTTCTCTACGGCGTAGTCCTCGGCGATCTCAAGCAACCCGTCGAGCATCGAGCGTGACGGGTCGAGCGCGACGACGCTCCCACCCGAGGGATCGAGGGCGCGTGCGATCGGCAGCGCGAAGCGTCCAGCCCCGGCTCCCACGTCAAGCCATGTCTCCCCGGACCGGACGAGTGCGAGGAGGGCGTTTAGGACCGGATCGTCGGTCCGGGTCGGATCGGCCCGGAAGAGTGAGGTGACCGGGGCGTAGAAGTCGCCGCCGTCGGGAACCTCGCGGAGTCGCTCGACCTGCTCGCGGTTGGCGCGGACGCGGGCGGCCCAGGACGCCTCGATCGCCCGGGCGAGGTCGTCGGGCGTGTCGACGTCCGGGTTTGCCGCCTCGACCGGGACCTCGCTGACGAGCTCGGGATGTGCCTCGAGGACAGGCCCGAGGCCGCGATCGCCGGTCGCCTCGCCGACGAGGTCGAAGGCGGGCCGGCGGACGAGGACCGGGTTCCGGCCCCGGTCGTCTGGGTAGACCGGCACGACGATCGATCGCCCACGCTGCGCCGGCGCTTCGACGAGCGAGCGGATGACCTCCGCCGAGACGAGCGGTTGGTCGCCGAGTGCGACGAGGACCGCCCCGGCATCCGGCCCGATCGCCTCGAAGCCGACCCGAAGCGAGCTCGAGAGACCGCGGTCCGGCTCGGGATTGACCACCCGGCGAGCTTTACCCCAGTCGATGGCGGTTTCGATCCGCTCGGCGTCGTGCCCCAGCACAACGACCGACTCCCCCACCCCGGCCTGGGCCAGGGCGTCCAGGACATGCTGGAGGACCGGCCGGCCGCCGATCCTGGCAAGCAACTTGCCCCCACCGAAGCGCGAACCTGCCCCCGCCGCGAGGACGAGCCCGACAGTTTCGTTCGTCATACCGGCATCTTCCCACCGCAGTGCGGCCAGAGTAGCCTTGCGCCGGTCGGAGCCGACCGTGCCCGGGGCCGGCCCGCCGTTGCGAAGGAGTCCGTCACCGATGACCACCGAGCCCGACCCGACGCTCGACGACGCCCCGCTCGAATCCGCCGTCGAGGCCGAGGCGGCGCGGCCGCCGAGGCCGCCATTCGACCAGCAGACCCAGATGGCCTGTGGGGCCGGGTTCGCCGTCGCCCTCATCGGGCTCATCGGGAGCCTGATCGGTGCGTGGTCGCTCGACTTCAGCGGCGTGATCCTCATCGCGGCAGGGTTGGTCAGCTCCGGCACCGCCTACGTCTTCTTCGGTCGCGAGATCGGCTCGCCCATCGTCGCCACGCGCGACCTGATCCTGGCCGGCGGCACGATCGCGGCCGCGCTCGGCATCCTGTTCGTCGCCGAGATCCTGACCGACTCGGATGAACTGGACACGTACGGCGGCATCCTCGGGCTGGTCCTGACGCTGGGGCTCGGCGTCGCCGGCGTCGTCCTGTACTACGCGGCGACGCAATGGTGGAGCGGCGGACCGGCAGGCCCTTGGAGGTCGATCGTCGGCTCGGGCGACCGACCAGCGAAGCTCGTCCTTATCGGCGCATGGATGGTCCTGATCGGATGGTTCGGGAACGTTACGTTCGGCTTCTGGTTCCTGCGGGCCGGCGTCGAGGTCATCACTCTCGTCCTGCTCGCGGCACTCGTGATGCGCGCCGACGCAGATTCGGAAGAACCGCTGCGGTTGCCGATCCCGGCCGCGTTCGTTGCGCTCGGACTGGCGATCGTCGGCGCGATCATCGCGATCCAGCACACCGTGAGCTTCATCGACCAGGGTGGCGGGATCGATGACTGGACCGCCCAGCTGATCTACGTCGGCGGGATCGTGGTCGCGATCGTCGGAGCGGGCATCGGCTCGGCGGACGCATCGCGCACGCTGACGGAAGGACCGAAGGCGGCACCGCCGGCCTGACCGGCGGGTTTCAGACGCCGGCCATCGCTCGTTCGCGCATCGGAACGCCGCTGCCCCCGTAGCGCTCCGCCACGATCTCGGACAGGATCGCGAGGGCGGTCTCGGCGGGGGCGCGCCCGCCCAGGTCGAGCCCCACCGGCCCGCGCAGGCGAGCGAAGTCCCCCTCGCTGACTCCGGCCGCCAAAAGCCGAGCCCGCCGGTCGGCCTGTGTCTTGCGCGAGCCGACTGCGCCGACGTAGCGGCAACCGCGGCGGAGCGCCTCGATGATCGCCGGCTCGTCGAATTTGACGTCATGCGACAGGACCGCGACCGCGTCGTTCGGGCCGAGCCCGATCTCGTCGGCCGCCTCGTCCGGCCAGCCGACCACCAACCGGTCGACCTCCGGGAAGCGCTCGGCGGTCGCGAATGCGGCCCGGCCATCGACCACTACGGTCTCGAAGCCGAGCTCGCGCGCCAGCCGGACGAGCGAGCGGGCAACCTCCACGCCACCGACCACGACCAGCCGCGGCCGGACCGGGAAGACCTCGAAGAACAGGGAGCGGCCACCGAGCTCGACCGTCCGCGACAGGCCACGGCGGAGGGCGGCCCCGGCGGCCTCGATCAGCGCGGCGTCGAGGTCAGGAGAGCCAAGCGTGCCGGTCAACCGGCCGTCGTCCGAGACGATCAATTCGGCGGCCGGGGGCGCACCCTCGCCAGGCTGATGGGCCCCGAACTCGCCCGATGGCGAATCGGCGGGGAGTGGCGTGACGACCGCGGAACCATTCCCGCCGGCACCGACCGAGCCGCGGGCCGCCTCGATCACGACGGTCGGCATGACCGGCTCGACGAGGACGTCGATCGTGCCGCCGCAGGCCAGGCCGACATCCCAGGCCTGCTCGTCGCTGATCCCATAGCGGATCACGCGGGCCTTGCCGGTCGCCCGGGCGTGCTCGATCTCCTCGGCTACGGCGCCCTCGACGCAACCGCCACTGACCGAGCCGGCGATGCGGCCGTCGGTCGCGTAGAGCAGGACGGCGCCCTCGGGTCGCGGCGCGGATCCGAACGTCCGGACGACCACGGCTCGCCCGATCGAGGCGCCGGCCGTGCCGTCTGTATCCCAGGTGGCGAGCGTGTCGAGCAGTTCCTTCATCGCAGTGGCCTCGGTGCGGTCCGGTCGATGGTCTCACCGCCGACCTCGGAGGGTGGCGCGACGACACTCGGGACGATGGATCCGGGCAGGGCGGCGTGGGCGGCGGCCTCGCTGCCACGTCGCGTATCGCCGGCGCGGACGCCGCCCAGGATCTCGCCGAGCCGCTCCAGCGAGGCGACGGTCCCGGCCGGCAGGAAGTCGTCGATGTACGGGTAGGCGGCGCGCATCCCGCCGGCCAGCGGCTGGTAGCCGGGCGTGCCGGCCAGCGGGTTGAGCCAGACCAGGCGGTGACAGTTGCGTCGGAGCCGGGCAGTCTCGGTAGCGACGAGGGCAGGGTCGCCTCGGTCCCAGCCGTCCGAGACGACGATGACGATCCCCGACGTGCGCAGCGAGCGACGCGCCCACTTCTGGTTGAAGGTCCGGAACGACTCCCCGATCCGCGTCCCGCCCGCCCAGTCATTGACCGAATCGGCGACCCGCGCGAGCGCCCGGTCGCGGTCACGGTCGCGCAGCAGCCGGGTGACCCGGGTCAGCCGCGTCCCGAAGACGAACGATTCGGTCCGGACTTCCGAGGCGGCCGAGAGCGCCTGGACGAAGCGCAGCAACAGCCGCGAGTGGCGTTCCATCGAACCCGAGATGTCGCACAGGACCACGAGCGAGCGCGGTTCGCGGATCTGCCGGCGCCAGACCCACGAAAGCAGTTGACCGCCGGTCCCCAGGTTGCGTCGGAACATCGCACGCGGCGCGAGGCGGCGGCCGTGCGAATGAAGCTCGTAGCGGCGGGTCCGCCGACGCTCGAGACGCGGCACGAGGAGGTCGACCAGGCGCTCGGCCTCGCGCAGCTCGGCGGGCGTCATCCGGTCGAACTCGCGGTGGCGCAGGACCTCGCCCTGCGAATAGGCGTCGGGCGAGATGACCACGCCTTCGATCGGGGCCTCGTCGGGACCCTCTTCCTCGCTTCCGGCGGGAATCGGCGTTCCGCGCTCGTCGGGCCGCATCTCCCCGCGTTCCGTGCCGGGCTCCGGCGTGGTCGTGCCGGGCGCCTCCTCGTCGAGCGGAGCGTCGTCGGACGCGCGCATCGTCGACGGCTGGAACTCGTCCGAGAAACGCGAGCCACGCTGCCGCCACCAGCGATCGAACGCGGCGTCGTAGACCGCCCGGTCGTCGCGTCGGCGGACGAAGATCGCGGCGCCGGCGGCCTTGACCTGCTCGCGATCGGCGATGTCGACGAGGGTGAGGGCGCGGGCGAAGTCGACGGCGGCCCCGAGGTCGATCGATAGGCGCGCCACCCGCAGCGACCGCCCGAAACCGACCGCCTCGCCGAGCAGCCTCCGCCCATCGACCTCGGGCCCGAACGGCGACCGGATGATGGCCGGGTCTGTCGCGCCGGACGGAACTGTCGGGTCTGTCATGGGCTCGGGCTCGGGTTTCTCGCGCTCAGCCGCCGGCGGCGGCCTCGGACAGGTACCGCCGGGTCCCCTCGCCGCGGACCTGGCGGATGTCCTCCTCGTACTTGAGGACGACGCCGAGGGTCTCGTCGACGAGCTCCGGGGCGAGCTCTCGGGCGCCGAGCGAGAGGAGCGCCGCGGCCCAGTCGAGCGTCTCGGCGATACCCGGCACCTTGGTCAAGTCGGCCCCGCGCAGGCGGTGGACGAAGCCGACGACCTCGCGGGCGAGCCGTTCGGGGGCCTCGGGGACCTTGGCGAGGACGATCTCGTATTCCTTCTGCGCGGTCGGGTAGTCGATCCAGTGATAGAGGCAGCGGCGCTTGAGCGCATCGTGGACCTCGCGCGTCCGGTTCGAGGTCAGGATCACCCGCGGCGGGGTCTCGGCCTTGATCGTGCCGATCTCGGGAACCGTGATCTGAAAGTCCGACAGGATCTCGAGCAAGTAGGCCTCGAACTCCTCGTCGGCCCGGTCGATCTCGTCGATGAGGAGGACCGGCGCGATGCCGTCGGGGCTCGGCTCGAGGGCCTGGAGGAGCGGCCGCCGGATCAGGAACTCGGGGCCGAAGATGTCGTGGGCGTTGGCGGTGTTCGCCTCGCCGCGGGCCTCGAGGAGGCGGATCTCGAGCATCTGGCGCGGGTAGTTCCACTCGTAGACCGCGGCGTTGACGTCCAGTCCCTCGTAGCACTGGAGCCGGATCAGCTTCGCGCCCAGGCTGGCGGCCAGGGTCTTGGCCAGCTCGGTCTTGCCGACGCCGGCTTCGCCCTCGAGGAGGAGTGGCCGGCCGAGCCGGAGGCCCAGGAATACGGCCGTGGCAAGGGACCGGTCGCAGA
>JANMBS010000312.1:0-3430 GCA_031360525.1 Thermomicrobiales bacterium | reverse complement strand
CTCGACATGATCGCCGCGGTCGAGGTCGTCCGGCGGGCCGGAGCGAGGTTGATCGGCCCGAATTGCCCAGGCGCCACCTCGCCAGGCTCGGCCAAGGTCGGGATCATCCCGGGCTCGGTCCACCGCGAGGGCCGGGTCGGTGTCGTGAGCCGCTCCGGGACGCTGACCTACGAAGCGGTGCAGGCGATGACGGACGCCGGGGTCGGCCAGTCGACGTGCGTCGGGATCGGCGGCGACCCGATCATCGGGACGACCTTCCTCGACGTCCTGCAACTGTTCGCCGCAGACCCGGAGACCGATGCGATCGTGCTCATCGGCGAGATCGGCGGCGCAGCCGAGGAGACGGCCGCGGCGTGGGCCGCCGCGCACCTGGGCGATGTCCCGAAGGTGGCGTTCATCGCCGGCAGGACCGCACCCGAAGGAAAGCGGATGGGCCACGCCGGGGCGATCATCTCGGGCGGCGCCGGGACCGCGGCATCCAAGGTCGAGGCGCTCGAGGCCGCCGGCTTCCGGGTCGCCGGCTCCCCGACCGAGCTGCCCAGCCTCCTGCGCGACGCCGGATATCGGGGCTAGGGACAGCGATGCAGCTCGACGACATCCGCTTCCTGTTCGGGTTCGATCGCTGGGCGACGACGAAGATCCTCGATGCCAGAGAGACGGCGGCCGGCCACTCGCCGGGCGATCTCGACATGATCGATTTCGCGGAGTCGACCACGGGCGACACGACGTGAGCCGGCTGATGGATCTCGTTGCCGGCGAGGCCTCCGACATCCTGTTGGTGATCGGAACCGACGACCTGGCGGCGCTCGATGACCGTGGTCGTTTCACGGCCCATCTCGCCCTCGGGAGCGGGCTCGATCCGACCTGGCTCGACCTGTTCGCCGAGGCGGCGCGAACGGTCACCGGCGGCGACGGGCCGGCCGACTTCATCGACGCCCGCCTTGAGCTGGATGCGCCCGGAGACGGCGACAATCGGTCGATCGAGCGGGTCGACCCGAGCTGGATCACCGCCGTCGCGATGATCCCGGACGGAGACCTCGACGGCATCGCCGGCCGCTGGATCGAGCTCGTCGAGGACGAGCTCGGGGCGCTGCCGCGCGAGGAGAAGCCGTGGATCCGGGACCTCGCCGGCCGCATCGTGGTCTTCTGCCGGGCGGCCGATCGCGCGCCCGACGTCCTGTTCGCCTGGTCCCTCCGGTGACCGACGAGACGCGGGACCACGCCGCGTCGTTCGCCGCCAACGAAGAGCTCTGGAACGTTTGGACGGCCCTCCACGCAAGTGGCGGGTACTACGATCTCGAGGGGTTCAAGGCGGGCGGCGTCCGGATCCGGCCCTATGAGATCGAGCTGCTCGGCGACGTGAGCGGAAAGTCGCTCCTCCACCTGCAATGCCATTTCGGGATCGACACGCTGTCGTGGGCCAGGCTCGGGGCACGGGTCACCGGAGCCGACTTCTCGCCCGATGCGATCGAACTGGCCCGCGCCCTGGCCGACGAGCTCGGCTTCCCCGACGCTCGCTTCGTCCTCTCCAACCTGTACGACCTGCCCGAGGCGCTCGATGGCACCTTCGACGTCGTCTACACGTCGCGCGGCGTCCTCGGCTGGCTCCCCGACATCCAGGCATGGGCACGGGTCGTCGCCCACTTCCTGGCGCCCGGCGGCACATTCTTCATCACCGAGGCTCACCCGGTCGTCCAGACGTTCGAGAACGAAGGGGTCGCGCCAGGCGAGCTGCGCCTGACCTACCCGTACTGGGAGCACCGCGAGCCGCTGACCTTCGCGGTCAAGGGCTCCTACGCCGACCCGGACGCGGACGTCGGCGACCTGACCGAGCACGGCTGGGACCACGGCCTGGGCGAGATCGTGACTGCACTCATCGACGCCGGACTGCGGATCGACAAGCTGACCGAGTACCCGTTCCTCGAATGGAAGACCGACTTCCTGGCCGAGGACGGGGCGGGAAACGACCGCTGGGTCCTGCCGCCAGGCACGCCCGGCCAACTCCCCTTGATGTTCTCGTTGCTCGCGACCAAGCCCAGCTGACGCACGCCGCGCTATTCCGCGTTCTCCGGGGGAGAACAAACCCGACCGATCGAGCAGCGTAGGTCTGGAATCGGCTGGAAATGCCGCTTCCCGACAGATCGAGGCCACCGCCGGTAGGCGATTCGCCGTCTTGAGGGGCCGCCAGTCCCGACATGGGCCGGATCCAGGCCGATTCGGTGGGCAGGACCACTCTGCGACGGGGTTTTGTTCTCCTGGGAAGAACGTCGAGTGGGCGGCTGGCCCTTCAGAACCCGAGCGACGCCCACGACGGGCCACCGGGCGCCTCGATGAGCTCGACCAGGACCCCGTGGCACGAGCGCGGGTGGAGGAAGGCGACCGGGCCTTCGGCGCCCTTGCGCGGGGCCGTGTCGATCAGCTCGATGCCATCGATCTCGAGGCGGAGCAGTGTCTCGGCAAGGTTCGGGACCTCGAAGCAGACGTGGTGGAAGCCCTCGCCCTTGTTCTCGAGGAATCGGGCGACGCCGGTCGTGTCGTCGGTCGGCTCGACCAGCTCGATCTTCGACTCCCCCACCCCGAGGAATGCGATCTGGACGTGATCCGACGGGATGTCCATCACCGTCTCGAGCTCGAGCGACAGCGCGTCGCGCCACAGGCCGAGCGACGCGTCGATGGAGCGCACGATGAGCGCGACGTGGTGGACGCGCCCGATCCGGCGGACCGTCTCGGGGAGGCGCGCTGTCGGCGTCGGCGGCATGCCCGCAGCGTACCCTGTCGTCATGACGACGGCAGACCCGGTCAGCGGGGTGGTGATCCGGGTCCGCCTCCCGTCGTCGCTCGAGCGTCTGCGGCGTCACGAGGATTTCGCGGCCAGCGTCGGGGTGCCGGCCCATGTCACGCTGCTCTTCCCGTTCGTGCCCGCCGCCGCGCTCCGACCGCCGGTCCGCCGGGCGCTCGCGGAGATCGCCGCCACGGTCGAGCCGTTCGACGTGCGGTTCGCGGCTGTTGGCCGCTTCCCGGGTGTCGTGTACCTGGTGCCGGAACCGGCCGGGCGGTTCACGGCGCTGACCGAGGCGATCACCACGCATTTTCCCGGGTACCAGCCATACGACGGCGCCTTCGAGGAGGTCATCCCCCACCTCACGCTCGTCGAGTCTGCGACGGCGCCACTCGATCAGATCGCGGCCGCCGCCCAGCGGCATCTCCCCTTCACGTGTCGCGTCGCGGTGATGGAACTCCTCGTCGAGGGACCCGACGAGCGCTGGCGCGGACACTGGAGGATCCCGTTCGGGTCGATCGCTGCCGGCTAGTGGTCAGACGGTTTCCCCCTTGCGGGGCGGAAGGGGGCACGAGACCGGCAGTCCCAACGATCGTCCGATACGCCGTCGATGGGTCGCGATCTGGCGGTAGAGCGGCTCGAGGACGGCGT
>JANMBS010000298.1:0-1781 GCA_031360525.1 Thermomicrobiales bacterium | reverse complement strand
CCTCCGTGCGCCCCGCGTCGGCGACGCCCGCCACTTTTACTTATATCCTCCACACCCCCCCACGACTCGGCTGGACATTCCACTACCAGGAGGTGGGCCATGGCGACGGCTCCCAGCGAACCCGTCGAAGCAGGATCCGAGCCGAGACGGACGCCGCTGCCGTCCGGCGGCGCCCCGGTCGCCGAGATCAGGCGGGTGATGGAGGAGGCGGCCGCCGGCGACGCCGACTGGCTGACCCGGATGGCGACCGGCACCAACTATCCGGCGGGCGACGACGTGCTCGAGGTGGCCAAGGAGGCGTACCTGCGCTTCTTCTCCACGAACGGCCTGCTGCCCGAGACCTTCCCGAGCCTGGCGCGTTTCGAGCGCGAGGTCATCGACTACGCAGCGGGGCTCTTGCACGGGCCTGATGCCGTCGGGAGCATCACCTCCGGCGGCTCCGAGTCGATCCTGATGGGCGTCAAGTCGGCCCGCGACCGCGCCCGGCGGCTCCATCCGGAGATCGAGCGGCCGCACATGGTCGTTCCCGACTCGGCCCATCCGGCGTTCACCAAGGCGGCCGACTACTTCGGCCTCAGCGAGACCCGCGTCCCGCTCGGGCCCGACCATCAGATCGATGTCGACAGATACCGGGCGGCCATCGTCGACGACACCGTGCTGCTGGTGGCGTCGGCGCCCAGCCTGACCCTCGGGATGGTCGACCCGATCGAGGCGCTGGCACCGATCGCGGCCGAGCGCGACATCGGCTTCCACGTCGATTCGTGCGTGGGCGGCTTCTTCCTGCCGTTCGTCGAGAAGCTCGGTGAGCCCGTGCCACGCTTCGATTTCCGCGTGCCGGGCGTCACGACCATCTCCGCCGACCTCCACAAGTTCGGCTACGCGGCCAAGGGCGCCTCGCTGATCATGTCGCGCGACCGCGACGTCTTCACGCACCAGCCATTCCGCTACGGCGGCGGGTCCCGCCCCGAGGACTGGTACGTCACGCCGTCGATGACCGGGACCCGACCGGGCGGTGCGATCGCCGCCGCCTGGGCGGTGATGACCTATCTCGGTGAAGCCGGCTATCTCGACCGGACGCGCCGGACCCTCGACTACCTGCACCGCTGGTGGGCGGCCATTGAATCGATCGACGGGCTCGAGATCATGGGCGAGCCCGTCATGTCGGTCTTCGCCATCGCGTCGCCGACGCTCGATATGTTCGCCATCGGGGTGGGCATGGAGGAGCGCGGCTGGATCGTCTATACGGACAGCGACCCGGTGCCCGCCCTGCGCTTCATGCAGTCGCCCGGGCACGAGCCGTACGTCGATGCCTACATGGCCGACCTGCGGGAGGTGGCCGAGGAGGTCCGGAGGGGGACCCTGACGACGACCGAGGGTCGGGCCCGCTACACCTGACGGGCGACGCCGGCACGCCGGCCGGCGGAGCGTTTCAGGCCACTGCCGTCGCGCCGGCGGTCTGGCTGCCGGTCGTCGGCGCGGACCCTCGGCGTCGGGCCTGCTGGACGAACAGGAGGAGGCCGCACAGGCTCAGCAACGTGGACACGCGAAGTGCGGTCTCGATCCCAAACAGGCCCGAGATGGCCGCCCCGACCAGGGGCATGACGATGGTCGCCATGTTCACCAGGGTCGTGTCGATCGAGGCGAACGTGACCCCGTGCTGGCGCGGTACCGTGCTCATCAGCTCGTCGAACAGGATGAGGTCCACGCCTGCCGAGAAGAACGCGGCGGCCGTGGCGAGGACGGCCACCACGATCATCCGGTCGGTCAGCGACAGGGCGGCC
>JANMBS010000294.1:0-2955 GCA_031360525.1 Thermomicrobiales bacterium | reverse complement strand
GCCAGCGCGAGGCCGGCCGTGTCGTCGTCGGGCGCCCTGCCCTCCCCGTCCTCGAGGAACGGGTTGAACTCGGTCCCGAGATCCTCGAGCGCCTCACCGGCGAGCGCCACGAGGGCAGCCCGACGATCGCGCTCCTTGCGTGCGGCCACGTTCGCCGGCGCGCCCGTCCCGGCGGGGATGAGCTTGCCGATGATGACGTTTTCCTTGAGGCCGATCAGGTGATCCTTGGCGCCGTTGATGGCGGCCTCGGTGAGCACCCGGGTCGTCTCCTGGAAGGAGGCGGCGGCGAGGAAGCTGGACGTATTGAGGGAGGCCTTGGTCACGCCAAGGAGCACGGTCTGGGCCGTTGCCGGCTCGCCGCCTTCGGCGAGGACCCGGTTGTTGACCTCCTCGAAGTCCAGCCGGTCGATCAGCTCGGTCGGCAGCACCGCGCTGTCGCCCCGCAGGTCGATGCGGACCTTGCGGAGCATCTGCCGGACGATGATCTCGATGTGCTTGTCGTTGATCGTGACGCCCTGGCTTCGGTAGACCTTCTGGACTTCCTTGACCAGGTAGCGCTGGACTGCGTCCTTGCCGCGGGTCTCGAGGTATTCCTGCGGGTTGATCGGCCCGTCGGTGATCGCGTCACCGGCGCGCACGTCCTGGCTCTCGGCGACGAGGAGCCGGGCGTTGTGCGGGATCGCGTACTCGCGCTCGACGATGTCCTCCGCCCGGATCACGAGGCCCTCATCAGTCTTGACGAGGAAGCCCGCAACGGATGCCTGGATGTCGGGATTGCCCTCCAGGCGCGCGACCGGCTGGCCGAGCACCACGGTGTCGCCGGCAGCGGCCAGCAGCTCCGCATTCCTGGGCAGGTTGAGCGCCGAGTCATACGACTCGCGGCTCGTCACCTTCACCTTGGTGCCGGTGTCGGCACGGATGATGGAGACGGCACCATCGATGTGGCTGATCTCGGCCTTGCCCTTAGGGACGCGGGCCTCGAACAGCTCCTCGACGCGCGGCAGGCCGGCCGTGATGTCCAGGCCCGCGACGCCGCCCGTATGGAACGTTCGCATCGTGAGCTGGGTGCCCGGCTCGCCGATGGACTGCGCGGCGATGATGCCCACCGCCTCACCGACGCCGACGGCGTCGCCGCTGGCGAGGTTTCGGCCGTAGCAGCGCCGGCAGACGCCATAGCGCGCCTCGCAGGTGAGCGGTGAGCGGACGAGAACCTCTTCGATCCCCGCGTCCTCCAGCCGCTGCGCGACGTCCTCGGTGATCATGTCGTTGCGGTCGGCGATGAGCGCGGCGCCCTTCGCCTTCGACTTCGGATCGCGCATCGGCGCGGCCGCATACCGGCCGACGAGCCGGCGCCAGAACGCGTCCAGCACGTCCTTTCTCGTAACGTCGTCGGTGACCGGCCACGGCCGATCCAGCATGTCCGCGGTATCGGCCGCGGTCACCCAGCTCCCCTCCTCCGTGCCACAGTCGTCTTCCTTGGTGATGACGTCCTGGGCCACGTCGACGCGGCGCCGGGTGAGGTAGCCCGAGTCCGCGGTCCGGAGGGCCGTGTCCGCGAGGCCCTTCCGGGCGCCGTGGGTGCTGATGAAGTACTCGAGGACCGTCATGCCCTCGCGGAAGTTGCTCCGCACGGGCACGTCGATGATCCGGCCGGACGGGTCGGCCATCAGGCCGCGCATCGCGCCCAGCTGGCCGATGTTGCCCTTGTTTCCGCGGGCCCCGGAGTCGGTCATCATCCGGATCGGGTTGTCTTCCTTCAGGGCCTCCATCATCTTGTCGGAGACCTCCTTGGTCGTCTGCTTCCACAGGTCGACAACCTGCTCGTAGCGCTCCTCATCGGTGATGAGGCCGCGCTGGAACTGCTTGTCGATGGCGGTGACCTGGTCGTCGGCAGCCTTCAGGGACTTGACCTTCGAGGTCGGCGTGACGATGTCCCAGAGGCCGATGGTCATGCCGCCGCGGGTGGCGAACTTGAACCCGACGTCCTTGATGCCGTCCACGAGGGTTGCCGTGTCTGCGGCACCCAGGACCCGGTAGCACTCGTCGACCAGGGCCTTGAGCTCCGTCCGCCGCATCTCGCGGTTGGTGTGCTCCGTGAAGCGGAGCCGGTCCGGGACGATCTGGTTGAAGATGATCCGGCCGACGGTCGTCCGGAGGCGCTGCTCGGTGAGCGTGCCGGCCGCCTCATCCCAGGCGTTGACCACGGCCTCGATGGGCTCGTGGAGCCCGAGGCCGCCCTGCGTGCGGATGGTTGCGCTGTCGCCCTGGCTGATCCGGGCGCTGGCGCCCGTCAGCCCGCGAGCCGTGAGCTCGTAGGCGTACATCGCGTCGTCCTCGGAGCCGAAGATCCGCGTGGCGGCGACGCCGCGCGTGGCCTCCTTCTCCATGGTCAGGTAGTAGCAGCCGAGGACCATGTCCTGCGTCGGTGCCACGACGGGCGTGCCGTCAGCGGGCGAGAGCAGGTTCGCGGTCGACAGCATCATCGTCCGGGCTTCCTCCTGGGCGGCCGAGGACAGCGGCACGTGGACCGCCATCTGGTCGCCGTCGAAGTCCGCGTTGAACGCCGTGCATACGAGCGGATGGATCTGGATGGCCGAGCCCTCGACGAGCACGGGCATGAATGCCTGGATGCCGAGGCGGTGGAGCGTGGGCGCGCGGTTCAGCAGGACCGGATGGTCCTTGATGACCTCTTCGAGGACGTCCCAGACCTCCGGCCGGACGCGCTCGACGATGCGCTTGGCGCTCTTGATGTTGTGGGCGAAGCCCTTCTCGACGAGCTGGCGCATGACGAACGGCTTGAACAGCTCGAGCGCCATCTTCTTCGGCAGGCCGCACTGGTGGAGCTTCAGCTCCGGGCCGACGACGATGACCGAGCGGCCCGAGTAGTCGACGCGCTTGCCGAGCAGGTTCTGGCGGAACCGACCCTGCTTGCCCTTGAGCATGTCGCTCAAGGAC
>JANMBS010000287.1:0-4033 GCA_031360525.1 Thermomicrobiales bacterium | reverse complement strand
GGCGCGGCCACGACGACGGGCTTGCGCAGGATGACACCCGTCCCGCCGGACTCGACCTCGAGTTCACTCAGGTCCGACCGCTCGAGGAGCTCGGCCAGCCGATCGATCAATCCGAGCAGCTCGACATCCCCGCCGTCCCGTGGCTCCGGCGGCTGCATGGTCGGCTGCGCGGGCGGCTGAGCCGCTGCCGGCTGCGCGGGCGGCTGCGCCGCTGCCGGCTCGTCGGTCATCGCTCGGGCCCGGTGAAGATGAGCGCGGTGTTCTGCCCGCCGAACCCGAACGAGTTGCTGAGCGCGGCCCGGATCTGCTGCTTGGCCGCGACATTCGGGGTGAGGTCCATCCCGGCCGCCTCCGGCCCTGGATCGTCGAGATTGATCGTCGGCGGGACGCAGCCGTCGCGGATGGTCAGCATCGTGACGATCGCCTCGATCGCCCCGGCTCCGCCCAGGGTGTGGCCCATCATCGACTTGTTGGCCGTCACCGAGATGCGCCCGACGTCGTCACCGAAGATCGTGCGGATCGCCTGGAGCTCTGACTTGTCGCCCTCGGGCGTGGAGGTCGCGTGGGCGTTCACGTGGTCGATGTCGGCGGGCGTCATGCCCGCCTTCTCGAGCGCGCGCCGGGCCGCCCGCACCGCGCCGATGCCGCCCGGCGCGGGCAGGGTGATGTGCGAGGCATCGGCCGTCGCGCCATAGCCGACCAGCTCGGCAAGGATCGTCGCGCCCCGCGCTTCGGCGTGCTCGAGGGACTCGAGGATCACGACCCCGGCACCCTCGCCGATGACGAATCCGTCACGCCCGGTATCGAACGGCCGTGAAGCTGCGGCCGGATCGTCGTTGCGCGTCGAGAGCGCCCGCATCGCGGCGAACCCGCCGACGACGGCCTCATAGACGCCCGCCTCGGCACCGCCGGCGACCATCACGTCGGCGTCGCCGCGCCGGATGATCTCGCTCGATTCGCCGAGGGCGTGGCCGCCCGTGGCGCACGCCGAGACCGTCGTGAAGTTCGGCCCGGTCATCCCGAACTGGATGGCGATCTGGCCGGCACCGATGTTCGGGATCCCCATCGGGATGAGGAACGGGCTGATCCGGTCCGGGCCACGCAGCGCGTTGGTGGTGAACCCGTCGATGAGCGTCCCGATGCCGCCCAGGCCCGTCCCGAGGATCACCCCCGTCCGCTGGGCGAGGTCGCCCTCGAAACGCTCGGGCAGACCGGCCTGGTCGAGCGCCTCGCGTGCGGCGACCAGCCCGAACTGGATGTACCGGTCGGTCCGGCGCAACTCCTTGCGATCGAGGATCCCGCTGGCGTCGAGGTCGTGGACCTCGCCGGCGATCCGCGAGGTTAGCCGCGACGGATCGAACGACTCGATGGTCCGGATCCCGGACCGGCCCGCGACGAGGTTCCCCCAGGTCGTCGGCACGTCGTTCCCGAGCGTGGTCACCAGGCCCATCCCGGTCACCACGACCCGGCGCCGATCGGTCATCGAACCAGTTTCCCGGTGCGGACGGTGGCCGCGCGATAGACGTCGCCCGGCAGGCCCCGGGCGGAGATCGCGTTTGCGACCGCGAGGACATCGAACTCGGTCCGCTTGATCTCGGCGACCTCCGTCTCATCGCCGATGTCGATGCACGCCCACGATGCTGTCGGGTCGCCGTCGAAGACATAGCCGGCCGAGCCGTCGTTGACGACCAGCTTCCAGCCGAGGTCGCGGACCTCAGGGATATGGGTGTGGCCGCAGACGATCACGCGCGCATCGGTGCGGCTGGCGCGTTCGATCACGACGTTGGCATCGAGCTCGCGGTCGAACCCCGCGGTCTGCGAGCCAGGCGACCCGTGGCAGATGAGGATCATCGTGCCGTCGTCTGCGCGCAGGCGTCGCTCGGCAGGTAGCCGGCGAAGCCAGGCGATGCGTTCGTCGCCCAGTTCATCGTGGGCCCACTCGGCGGCGGCGCGGAAGATGTCGGGAACGCCGTCGCTCATCCAGGGGAACGCCGCGGCGTAGTCGAAGTCGGCGACCGCGATGTCCGTGTTGCCGCTGACGATGGCCGCGCCGGCGGCCTCCATCTCGCGCAGGATGTCGACCGCGCCTGACGGATCCGGTCCGTTGAGCACGAGATCGCCGGCGACCGCGACGAGGTCCGGCTTCTCCTTGGCGATCGCCTTACGCACCGCCTCGAGCGCGATCGCATTGCCATGCACGTCGGACAGGACGATCAGCCGGGTCATCGAAGGACGCCCTCGGCCGGGATGATGAACGAGAGAGTGGCCTCGCAGGCCGTCTCGCCATCGACGCTGGCGACGCCCCGGCCGCGGCCGAATCGGCCGCCGAGCTTCTCCATCGTGTCCACGAGGCGGAGCGTGTCACCGGGGTTGACGACGCGCTTGAAGCGGCAGTCGTCGACGCCGGCGAACAGCCCGATGCGATCCCCGAAGCCCGGCTGCTTGGCGACGTAGACGGCCATGGTCTGGGCCAGCGCCTCGACCTGGATGACACCCGGCATCACCGGCAACCCCGGGAAATGCCCCTGGAAATACCACTCGCCCGCAGTGACCCCTTTGATCCCGACGATCCGCTTGGTCTCTGCGTCGTACTCGACGATCCGGTCGACGAGCAGGAACGGCCAGCGATGGGGGATCAGCGCTTCGATCTCGCGGGTCGTGTGGATGGTTTCGGTCACGGGCGACTCCAGGACAAGTGGGTGGTCAGTGTGGTCGGTCGGGGCGAGGGCGTGCGTCATGGTCTGTGCAGGTCTGCATCGGCGTCGTCGCCCTCCGCGCGGCCCCGGCCACGGAGAGCGCCCGGCTCACGATCGCGCCGCCGCGGCGAGGAATGCGGCGCTCCCGACGCGGTCGAGCAGGTTCGTCGTCATGCGACCCTCCAGGAACGCCTCGTTGGTGAGCAGGGCCCGGTGGATCGAGACGTTGGTGACCAGGCCTTCCACGACCAGCTCGTCGAGCGCCACCCGGCCACGCTCGATCGCGGTCGCCCGGTCCGGGCCCCAGACGACGAGCTTGCCGAGGAGTGAGTCGTAGAACGGCGGGACCTCGTAGCCGCTGTACAGGTGGGAATCCATCCGCACTCCGGGTCCGCCCGGCGCGTGGTATCGCTCGACGATGCCGGCGCCGGGCCGGAATTCGTGCTCGGGGTCCTCGGCATTGATCCGGAACTCGATCGCGTGTCCGCGCATCGTGACGTCGGCCTGCGAGAAGCCGAGCGGCTCGCCGGCCGCGATCCGGATCTGGGTCGTCACCAGGTCGAGGCCGGTCAGCATCTCGGTCACCGGGTGTTCGACCTGGATCCGGCAGTTGATCTCGATGAAGAAGAAGTCGCCGCGGGCGTCGACCAGGAACTCGAGAGTCCCGACGTTCTCGTAGCCGGCCGAGATGGCGGCCTTGACCGCGCGCTCGGCGAGGTCGGTCCGGGCGGCGTCGGACAGGGCCGGGGTCGGCGCCTCCTCGAGGATCTTCTGGTGGCGACGCTGGACCGAGCAATCGCGCTCGCCCATGTGGACGCCGTGGCCGTAGCGGTCGATGGCGACCTGGATCTCGACGTGGCGGTTCTCGTCGAGCCACTTCTCCAGGTAGAGCGAGTCGTCGCCGAAGGCCGCCTTCGCCTACGACCGACAGACGCGCAGCACCGATTCGAGCTCGCGCCCGGTGCGGACCATGCGCATCCCCTTGCCGCCGCCACCGGCCGACGGTTTGATGAGGACCGGGTAGCCGATCCGCTCGGCCTCGCCGAGGGCGTGCATCTCGTCGCGCAGCATGCCCTCGGAGCCCGGGATCGTCGGGAGGCCATGGGCAGCCAGCAGCTGGCGCGTGCCGGCCTTGCTTGCGAACCGCTCGAGGACGGTGGCCGACGGGCCGATGAACGTCAGGCCATGTGCAGCCACGACCTCGGCGAAGCAGTCCTCGACTGACCGGCACGCCTAGCGCGGGAGGATCGCGTCCCAGCCGGTCAAGAGCGCCGCCGAGATGCCCGCCGGCGCGGACAGGTAGGAGCGGCGCGCATCGGCGGGTCCGATGCAGATGG
>JANMBS010000282.1:0-2104 GCA_031360525.1 Thermomicrobiales bacterium | reverse complement strand
CGTGAGCCGACTGCCCGCCGGCGACCGAGGGATCGGGTTCGTGCTTGGGTTTGGGCTCCTTGCCGCGCTCGTGGTCCTCGCACTCCTCCGGATCGTCCTCGGTGGCTGGGCGCCGGCGGCCCCCGACGATGCCCGCTACCTGTACGTCGGGCTGTCCATCCTCGACGGGCACGGGCCGGTGACGCCGAGCGGGTCGACCTTCCTGCTTCGCTCACCGCTCTATGGCCTCGCCCTAGCCACCGGCAGTTCGCTGGTCGGAGGCGACCCGTTGATCGGCGCCCGACTGGTCGCGCTCGGGCTGAGCCTCCTCGCCTTCGTCGGCGCGCTTCGACTCGGCTGGCTGCTGGCCGGGCCCGGCGGGGCGGTCGGGACCGCTTTCGCGCTCGTTGCCGCCTCCCTCGTCTGGCGCCTGGTCCCATCGCTCCGCATCGACCTGCCGCAGACGGCCGCGATCGTCGCGACCTTGCTCGCGGTCTGGCGACCGACGACCCGACGCTGGGCGGTCGGTGGCGTCCTGCTCGGCGTGGCGATCCTGGTCAAGGAGACGGCCCTGCCACTGCTCATCCTGCCGGTCGCACTGATCGGCTCGGTCCCGCCGCCGCGCCTGGCCCGGCTGGCGGGCGTTTTCATCGGGGCGGCGATCCTCACCGCCGGCTGGTGGTGGCTCGTGGTCTGGGCTTCGACCGGCCAGCTCTTCCCGCTCAACGCGCTGTCGGTCATCGAAGCGCGGGATGTCGACGTGGCGCTGCGGGTCGACCGCTCCACCGCGCTCCTGCTGGCCGTCGCGGTGACCGGCTGGGCCTTCGTGGCCTGGCGCGCTCGTTCCGACCTCGGCACACGCACCCTGCTGGTCGTGGCGATCGGCCTGGTGCCGGCGGCGCTGTATGCCGCGAGCCTCGGGTTGAATGCGCGCAACTTCGCCGGCCTCGCGGTCCTGTCCGCGATCGCGGTCGGTGTCGGCGGGGCGTGGCTGGTCGCAGCCCTGCTCGGGCGGCGGAGGTCCGGGACCCCCAGGATGAGGCGCCTGGCGACGGCCGTGCTGGTCGGGATGGCCGTCGTGGCCGTGGCCGCCCCGGTCGCCGGCCAGCGCGATGCGGGCCGGCCCGCCCCCGACCGCATCGGCGACGAGCTCGCCGGCTGGCTTGCCACGAACATTCCCGATGGCGGGCGGATCGTCATGGCGTTCCGGGAGCGCGAGCAGATGGCGCTCCGCCTCTTCGGTCACGCCGACGTCGCGGTCATGCCGATCGCCCAGGTCGAGGCCTCCGAGCCGCCCGAGACCTACCTCTGGATGGGCCTGCGCGATCGCCAGCTATTCGGGTACCAACGGGCGGCTTGGGCGGCGACAGTCGCGGACCGTCCGGCCGACCTGCTCGTCCTCGTCGGACCCCACCCCTTCACGCCCTTCGCGTTGACCGCCACGGCCGAGACCGCCAGCAAGCTCGGCCTCGCCCCCGCCGCGATCCTGGCGGCCGAGGGCGACCGGGCGGAAATCCACCGTGTCGACGCGGCGACCGCCGGTTCCGGGACCTCGGACGTGCCCCTCCATCTCTCAGCGGAGGCCGCTGCCGCTTGGCTCGACCTGGCCGGCGGCGGCGCCGCAACCAGCCGCCTCCTCGCCGCGCGGCCGGTCGTCGACGGGGACCCCGGGGCCATCGCGTCGCTGCTCGATCGACTGGGCGCGGCCGTCTGCGCGACACCGACCGGGACGGGCTCGATCGCCGTCGGAGCCGCGGGAACCTGCCCGGACTGAACCGGACCGGTCGTCTCGGCACGACCGTTGCCTACCCGCACAGGACCGTTGTACGCGGCTCGCTACACCGTCCGTGCGCTACCGGATCGCACCCTCGCCTGCCATCGTCAGGCCATGAACTTCATCAGCCGCCAAACCCGATCCGTCCAGGGTCCCGCGGGCCTCGCCCTGTTGGTCGTGATGGCCGCGACGCTGCTCGGCGCCGGCAACGCCGTGGCGTCCGCCGACGACCAGACCCCGATGGTCCTCCAGAACGTTTCTCTGGAAGACATCGTTGCCAACAAGAACGGTATCTGCAATGGCGGCTTCACCCACGTCATGAAGAGCGCGGCCGGCCCGAATAACGCCGTG
>JANMBS010000278.1:0-2821 GCA_031360525.1 Thermomicrobiales bacterium | reverse complement strand
GCCGGCCATCTCCGTGGCCAGGTTCGGCTGGTACCCGACGGCCGAGGGCATCCGGCCGAGCAGGGCGGAGACCTCCGAGCCCGCCTGGGTGAAGCGGAAGATGTTGTCGATGAACAGGAGGACGTCGCGGTGCTCCTGGTCGCGGAAGTACTCGGCCATCGTCAGGCCGGTCAGGCCGACCCGCTGGCGCCCGCCGGGCGGCTCGTTCATCTGGCCGAACACGAAGGCGGTCTTGGCGATGACCCCCGACTCGGTCATCTCGGCGATCAGGTCGTTGCCTTCGCGGCTGCGCTCGCCGACGCCGGCGAACACGGACACGCCGGCGTGCTCCTGGGCGACGTTCCGGATCAGTTCCTGGATGATGACCGTCTTGCCGACACCGGCACCACCGAAGATGCCGATCTTGCCGCCCTTCTTGAACGGGCAGATCAGGTCGATGACCTTGAGGCCGGTCTCGAAGACCTCGATCTCGGTCGACTGCTGGTCGAAGGCGGGCGGGTCGCGATGGATCGGCAGGTAGACCTCGGCGTTGACCGGGCCCTTCTCGTCGATGGCGTGGCCCAGCACGTCGAAGACGCGACCGAGGGTGGCCTCCCCGACCGGCACGGAGATCGGCCCGCCCGTGTCGATGACGTCGACGCCCCGGGCTAGCCCGTCGGTCGTGGTCATGGCGACCGCCCGGACCCAGTTGTTGCCGAGGTGCTGCTGCACTTCGCAGGTCAGCGGCTCCTGGCCTTCGCGCTGGATCTCGACGGCGTTGTAGATGCCGGGGAGCTGTCCGGCCGGGAACTCGATGTCCACGACGGGTCCGGTGATCTGGATGACTCGGCCGGTCGCGGCCGTTGCAGTCGCCATGGTTGGTGTTGCCTCCTGCGTCCTAGGGCGTCAACGCGCGTTCGCGCCGGACGCGATCTCGATCATCTCGCGGGTGATGTTGGCCTGGCGGACCTTGTTGTAGGAGAGCGTGAGGTCCTCGATGAGCTCTTCCGCGTTCTCGGTCGCGTTCTTCATGGCGACCATCCGGCTCGATTCCTCGCTGGCCTTGGCCTCGAGGACGGTCTGGAACAGGCGCGTTGCCACGTAACGGGGAAGGAGCCGCTCCAGGACGGCCGATGCGCTCGGCTCGAAGATGAACTGGTTGCCGGGGATGCCATCGGTGTCCTCCGCCGCCTGGATCGGCAGGATCGTCAACGAGGTGGGCCGCTGGACCAGCGTCGACACCCATAGGCTGTAGACGATGTCGACCCGGGAGTAGGTGCCGGCGAGGAAGTCGTCGGTCACCAGACGGGCGAGTGGCAGGACGTCAGCGAAGGTCGGGCGGTCGCCGTAGGTGGCGAAATGCGCCTCGAGCGGGACGCCGGTCCGGCGCATCGCGTCGCGGCCCTTGCGGCCGACCGTGATGACGCCCACGTCACCGGGGTTGTCGATGATGTCGCGGGCGACGAAGCGGACGATGTTCGTATTGAGCGGCCCCGACAGCGGCCGATCGGTCGTGATCAGCACGATCAGGCGCTTGCCGCCCGTCGGCTCGGCGAGCAGCGGATGGTCTTCCTGGCCGAGGACGGCGGCCAGGTCGGCCAGCACCTCGTCGAGCTTCTCGCTGTACGGCCGGGCCGCGAGCGTCGCGTCCTGAGCACGCTTGAGCTTGGACGCTGCGACGAACTGCATCGCACGGGTGATCTGCTTGATGTTCTTGACCGACCCGATACGGCGGCGGATGTCGCGCTGACTAGCCATCGTTGGTCCTCGGCCACCTGGGCGGCCGCGCGGTCGTCATGTCTGCGCGTTCTCGTCGGACTGTGCGGCGGCCTCGGCCCCGGCGGGTGCCTCAGGCCCGGCGGGCGGGGCCGGGGACGCGGAGATCGAAGCCTCGGGAGCGGGCGCCGGTTTCGCGGTCGGCTCCGCCTTGACCGCGTCAAGCCCGAAGACGTCGACCCGGAAGCGCTCGATCGCCTCGTCGAGCTTCGCGGAGAGCTCCTCGGAGAGCGCGTTCTTCTCGGCGAGCTCCTTCAGGATGTCCGGGCGCTCGGTCTCGAGGAACCCGTAGAACTGGCTCTCGAACTCGCGGACCCGCGGCGTCGGGACGTCGTCAAGCTTGCCGTGTGTGGCAGCGTACAGGATCGCGACCTGCTTCTCGACGGGGAGTGGCTGGTACTGCGGCTGCTTGACGATCTCCGACAGCTTCTCGCCACGCGTCAGCTGGTCGCGGGTCGCCTTGTCGAGGTCGGACGCGAACTGGGCGAAGGCGGCGAGCGAACGGTATTGGGCAAGGTCCAGCTTGAGTGGCGCGGCGACCGTCTTCATGGCCTTGGTCTGCGCCGCGGAACCCACGCGCGAGACCGAGATCCCGATATTGAGCGCAGGCCGCTGGCCGGCATTGAACAAGTCGGTCTCGAGGAAGATCTGACCGTCGGTGATGGAGATGATGTTGGTCGGGATGTAGGCCGACACGTCACCGGCCTGTGTCTCGACGATCGGCAGAGCCGTGATCGACCCGCCGCCGTTCTCGTCGTTCAGGCGCGCGGCTCGCTCCAGCAGTCGGCTGTGGAGATAGAACACGTCGCCCGGATACGCCTCGCGCCCCGGCGGGCGGCGGAGCAGGAGAGCCATCTCGCGGTAGGCCCAGGCGTGCTTGCTGAGGTCGTCGTAGATGCACAGCGCGTCCTTGATGATGCCCTGTTCGGGGACCTCGACGCCGACCTCCATGACCTCCTCGGCCATCGCCACGCCCGCATAGGGGGCGAGGTACTGGAGCGGAGCGGGGTCCTCGGCCCCGGCGACGACGACGATCGTGTACTCCATCGCGCCGTACTGCTCGAGG
>JANMBS010000265.1:0-13670 GCA_031360525.1 Thermomicrobiales bacterium | reverse complement strand
GCAGGACGTGGTCGGTCGGGGCCGTGGCGGCGGCTCGTCGCCCGGAAGCGTCACCCTCGGCCGTGATCCGGTCCTCGTACATCGGTCGGGCAGCGTCGTGGATCGGGAGGGAACGCAGCGCCCAGGCCTTGGCCTCGGCGTCCTCGAGGATCGCCCGGCGGCCAGGCTCGACGAGAAGAAGCTCGCCGGGGCCGAGACGCCCGCGCCGGATGGTCTCGGCTGCGCTGAACGGCACGGCGCCCGCCTCGGAGGCGACCGCCACGAGCCGGTCCGTGGTCACGGCGAAGGCTGCCGGCCGGAGCCCGTTGCGGTCGACCAGCACACCGACCCGCTGGCCATCCGCGAACACGATCGCGGCGGGCCCGTCCCACGGCGCCAGGAAGCCGGCGGTCCGGCGGCGCAGCGTGGCGACGTGCGGGTGCGGCGCGCGACGGAGCCCGAGCGCCTCGGGGATCGCCGTCAGCAGGGCGGGGGTCAGGGCCCAGCCGGTCGAGGTCAGAAGCTCGAGTGCCTCGTCGAGCGCGAGCGAATCGGAGCCATCCGCGGAAAGCAGCGGGCCGGCGGCCAGCAGGGCAGCGGCGACCTCGGACGTGGTGGCGTCTCCGGCCCGGCCACGGACCTGCTCGCGATTGCCGCGGACAGTGTTGATCTCGCCGTTATGGGCGATCGAGCGGAACGGTTGGGCGAGCCGCCAGACCGGATGCGTGTTCGTCGCATAGCGCTGGTGGAAGACCGTGTAGCCGAGGCTCAGCGGAGCGCGCAGGTCCGGGTACAGGTCGGGGAGATGGCCTCCCGTGACGAGGCCCTTGTAGACGATCGTCCGTGCCGAGGCCGACGGGACGGCGATCTCGGCAAGGACGCCACCGGCCGCGCGAGCGGCGGTCTCGAGCCGGCGCCGGGCCACGACCAGCCGGCGCTCGAAGACGTCATCGGACAGGGGTCGGGGGTCGTCGGGGCCACGGAACGGCCGCTCGACGATGGCGTGTGCGAAGGCCGGCCGCGAATCGGCGGCCGTGGCCCCCAGCGCCGCGACGTCGAATGGCACGGGTCGCCAGCCGCTGACCGTCAGGCCAGCCTCGCGGAATGTCGTCTCCACGAGCGCCCGGGCGCGCTTCTCGGCGCCGCGGGCCCGTGGCATGAAGAGCGAGACGATGCCGGGCCGTGGCGTGCCGATGCGCGCCGCACTCTCCCCCGCCAGCAGCGCCAGCAACGAGCGATCGAGCGGGAGCGCCACCCCCGCGCCATCGCTCGACTCCCCGTCCGCCCCGAACGCGCCACGGTGGCTGAGCGCGGCCAGGCCGGCGAGCGCCAGCGGCAGGACCCGCTCGTGCGACCGGCCGCCAGCGTCCGCGACGAACCCGACGCCACATGCGTCGTGCTCGAAGCGTGCCTCGTACAACGGGAAAGCGCTGCGGTCGCTGCGTCGCTTGTTCACGGACTCGACTCCGGGGAGGGTGGGAAACCGGCCGCCGTCGATCGGGGTCTCGACTGCGGCCGGTCGGGGGTAACGCGGACGTCGGGCGGGGAGGCGCCCGGCATCACACCTGATAGGCAACCTCGCCATGGACTGACAGGTCGAGGCCCATCTCCTCGGCTTCCTTGTTGACGCGGATGCCGAGCAGGACGTCGACGAGCTTGATGATCACGAACGTGCCGACCACCGCGTAGGCGACCGTGGCGCCGACCGCGATGAGCTGGTTGACGAGCTGCTGCGGGTTGCCCTCGAGCAGCCCGCTGTAGGCGCCCTGGATGGCCGACGAGGCGAAGATGCCGGTCGCGATGGCGCCGAACGTGCCGCCCACGCCGTGGACCGCAAAGACATCGAGCGCGTCGTCGACCTTGGAGCGGGCTCGCAGCAGCGTGGCGCTGTAACAGATGCCGCCGGCCGCCAGGCCGATGATGAGCGCGCCGCCGACCGTCACGTAGCCCGACGCCGGGGTGATGGCGACCAGGCCGGCGACGGCGCCGCAGGCGGCTCCCACGACGCTGACCTTGCGCGAATGGGCGTAGCTGGCGAGGACCCACGTGATCGTCGCGGCGGCGGCCGCCACGTTGGTCACGGTGAAGGCGCTGGCGGCGAGGCCGCCGGCCGTGACCGCCGAACCGGCATTGAAGCCGAACCAGCCGAACCACAGCAGGCCGGCCCCGAGCACGACCATCGGCACGTCATGCGGCTCGGTGCCGGAACCATTGAGGTGCCGCCGACCGATGATCAGGGCGACGACGAGCGCCGAGACGCCGGAGCTGATGTGCACGACGGTGCCGCCGGCGAAGTCGAGCGCGCCGAGCTTGTACAGCCAGCCGTCGACCGACCAGACCCAATGGGCCAGCGGGGAGTAGATGAAGATCGACCACAGGATCGTGAACAGGACGAACGACCCGAATCGCTTGCGCTCGGCGAAGGCGCCCGTGATGAGTGCCGGCGTGATCGCCGCGAACATCAGCTGGAATGAGGCGAAAAGGACGAATGGGATCGTCACGGCGTAGACGGTGCTCGGTTCGAGGCCGACGTTGTTGAACATCGCGAAGTCGAGACCGCCGATGAGACCGAGACCGGCGACATCGGGCCCGAAGGCGAGCGTGAACCCGACGATCACCCACACGACGGTGATGAGGGCCAGGCCGAAGAAGCTGTGCATGACCGTCGAGAGGACATTCTTTCGGTGGACCAGGCCGCCGTAGAAGAGGGCCAGGCCCGGCAGCATGATCATGACCAGGGCCGTGGCCATCAGCATCCAGGCGGTATCGCCACTATCCATCCATCAAGATCCTCCGAGTCGTCGCGGGCCGGAGGCACGTCCGGACCTGCGTCGAAGGCTAGGGACGGGGGGAGGTTGCGTCGTCCACCGCGGAGGGCCGACAAGGTGTCGGTTCGGTGTCTCTCGGGGAGGCCGGGGCGCGCGAGGTTGCGGCTCGGCGTTCGGTCGTGGTCGGCGCGGTCTACGGCCGGTCGTGCCGCCACATGTCGACGTCGCGCACCGGCTCGTAGCCGATGACCTGGTAGATGTGGTTGGACGTCGGGTTGGCGAGATCGGTGAAGAGGAAGCAGAACCGCCGGCCGGCGTCGAGCTGCGACTGGCTGGCGGCCGCGACGAGTGCGCTCGCGTAGCCGTGGTTGCGGTATTCGGGCGGTGTGTACACGGGACCGATCCGCACCCCGTTGGGGGTCAGGCTGCCCACCCCGGCGAGGGACACGACCTCGCCGTCCTCCCAGAGATGGAGCGTCCGACCACGTCGAGCGATCCATCGATCCGTCGTCCCTTCGATGTCGGCGGGCTCGGAGTCCCCCAGCGCTTCGCGCATGAAGGCGTCGAGCCAGCAAGCCACGAGGGCACGGTCGGCCGGCACCGCGATCCGCATCCGGCCTGGGACGGGCGGCTGGGGCGTGACGGCGGTCAGCCGGAAGATGCGTTCCGACGTCGTGAGACGGGCCGGCTGCGCGCCGCGAGCCTCCCGCTCGGTCATGAAGGCTCGCACGTGATCGACCGGCCCGACCGCACCGGGCAGGTCGCGATCGACCAGGTCATCGGCGAGCAGCGGGATGGCCGCTGGGTCGTCGATCTCCGACAGGACGAGCTGGAACGGTGGCGTCTGGATCGCGACCGCGACGACCCGATCGCCGTCGGTCACGGTCGCGAAGTAGGGAGGAGCCGGGTACGCCTCGGGCGCCTCGCGCAGGTTCGAGCAGATCCCGAGGATGAGGTTGTGCTCGGCCTCGCGTGCGACCAGGAAGCCTCCGGCAGCGGCGAGGAAGTCGTCGACGTCGGCCGCTCGTCGCAGTTCCATCGGCGGAGTGTAGGGGCCAGGTCCAGGTGGGGCGGGCAGGCCCGGCGCTGGGCAACGCGAAACGGCGAGGGCCGTGAGGCACTCGCCGTTCGTGGCTGGGGCTCCCGGGCTGGGGACCCGGTTGATGTTGGCCTAGGCCACGGTGGTCGCCGGGCGGAGGACCGGGGCCTTGACCTTCTCGGTCCCGGCTGCCGCTGCCCACACCAGGCCGAGGCCCAGGAGGAGGAGCGTGGCGCCGAAGCCGGCGAGGAGAGCGGCCATCCCGAAACCGATCTGGAGGGTCGAGGCGGTGATGCTACCGACGCCGAGCTGGCCGATCAGGGCAAGCGCCGTGCCGGTCCAGATCTTCTCACGAGCGGCACCCTCGATCGGGTTGGTCCGGTCGAAACCGGTCCAATACCTGCCGTCGTTCACGAAGTCGTAGGTCCCGGCCTTCTGGACGACCGCGCCGTCGACGATGACGTCCTCAGGGAAGGTGACCGTCGTCTTGGCGTTCAGGGTGTGGTACGAGATGGTGGCCATCTGGTACATGTACTCACTGGCGGTGTTGACCAGCGGGTCGTTCGGATCGAGCTCCGACTTGTCGACGCTGTAGCCCCAGTCGTTGACGAGGAGGGACATGATCTTCTCTGAGCCGGCCGTCTCGCCGCGGTCGACGAGCTGTCCGGATTCGTTGTAGTTGAGGGTGACGTTCTGCGCGGCGCTGAACGCCTGCAGCGACTGCATCCCCTGGTTGGTCTTGTAATAGGCGAACCCACCGCCCGCGACGAACGCGAGCCCGAAGACTGCCAGCATGACTCCGAGGATCTTCATTCGGCCGTTCATGGCTTCCATCCTTACTACTGCTGCCTGTGTTTTCTGTCTGGCACCAGCGTCGTGGATGGAGCGGATCGGCCATACGGCCATGGCGACCCATCTGATGGGCCATTCGGCCCCCCGGTGGTGACGTCAGCCAGGGCGGGCCGGGCGGGTGTTCTGCTCCGGGTCCTCGACGGCCTGCGTCGGGATCTCGCGATGGCCGTCCATCGGTGCCGGGAAGTCTGGCGCTGCCGCATCCCACTTGGGACCGGGAGCACCTGGACGGCGTCCCCGGTCGAAGTTCCACGCGGCTGCGAACAGGATCACGAATTCGGCCACGAGGGCGGGTAGCCAGCCGATCAGGCCGATGTAACCGAGGACCGGCGGGATCAGCAGGCCAACCAGGATCAGCAGTGCCATCGGATCACCACGTGACGAGGACGCAAGCGAGCCGGGTGGGATTCGAACCCACGACCAAAGGATTAAAAGTCCCGTGCTCTACCGCTGAGCTACCGGCCCACGAGCGACCGTATCACGCTCGGATCGGGCTGTCAGGACCGTCCGCGAACGCCAAGACGTGGTTCAGGCGCTGGTCAGACGGGCTTCGTGTCCGGCCATCCCGGGAGCCGACTACGGGGCAACCGTCACGACCGAGAACATGCCCTGCTTGAAATGGCCGGGAATGTTGCAGACGAAGAGGTACGTCCCTGGCGTCAGATCGACGCTGCGTGCCTGGGTGCCCGAGGGATCGATGTTCTCACCGTCGCTGACCAACGTGACGCCGGGCCCATCTTCGATGATGTCGCCTGCGGCATCAGTCGGATACGCAGATGGGGCGAGGTCACTCTTGAACAGCAGGAGCTCATGTGGCTGCATGCCGAAGTTGGTGATGGTGAAGCTGGCCGTCCCTGCCTTGAGGGTGGTGGCCGCCACGACCTTCCATTCATAGAGGCTGATGGTCTGATCGCCGGCACTCGATGCCGAAGCCGATCCGGCTGGCGCGCTCTGCGACGGTGTCAGGGCGGCGTTCGAAGGCGCGGACGAGGGTGGGGCCACGTTTGGCGACACCGATGCCGCGGAACCTGAGCTGGAACACGCAGCCGCCGCGGCCGCGATGGCGACAACGAGAAGGGCTGTGCGAATGCTGTGCATGGCGTTATCTCCTGGAGACTGGGCCAGCATCTGCCAGTTCCTTCGGAGCTGGGCAACACGGCGAACCGTTGCCGACGAAGCAGTATGTTGGCTGGGCTGGCCCAAGCCGATCAGGGCCACCTGGCTCGAATCGATGGTCCGATCGGCCCGCGGGCGCCCGCCGGCCCCGATCGTCGTCGCCGGCCCTTCGCGATGCCGCCGTGCGGAGCCACCGAGCCCGCGAGGCGTTACCCGGGGATCATGACCGGCGTGGGAAGAGGCTCGCCACGGACGCCGGCCAGCAGGTTCGCCGCTGCCATCGCCGCCATCGTGTCGCGCGTCGCCCGCGACGCTGAGGCGATATGCGGGACGATGATGCAGTTATCGAGCCCGACGAGCGGGTCATCCATGGAGATCGGCTCCGGGTCGGTGACGTCGAGGGCGGCGGCCCAGATGACGCCGTCTCGCAGCGCCTCGGCGAGGGCAGCCTGGTCGATGACTGGACCCCGTGACGTGTTGACCAACACTGCATTCGGCTTCATCCAGCCGAGCGATTCGCGATTGATCAGGTGCTGCGTGACCGGACTGAGGTTGACGTGGAGCGAAACGAAATCGCTCTGGGCCAGCAGATCCTCCAGCGGAAGGTAGGTCGCGTCGAAGGGCCCCGTCACCTCGACTGGCAACTCCTCGACGTCGTGATAGAGGATCTTCATCCCGAAGCCGCCGGCCCGTCGTGCCAACGCCTGGCCGATCCGGCCGAAGCCGACGATCCCGAGAGTCGCTCCGTAGACGTCCGGGCCGAGGAGCAGCATCGGGCCCCATGTCTTCCATCGGCCGTCGCGAACGAATCGATCTCCCTCCGGGAGGCGTCGGGCAGCCGCCATCAGCAGCGCCCAGGCGAGATCGGCGGTCGTCTCGGTGAGCACGCCCGGGGTGTTCCCCACCGCGATCCCCCGGCGGGCACACGCGGCGACATCGATGTTGTCGAAGCCGACCGCGTAATTGCTCACGACGCGAAGCCCCGGGCCGGCCGCATCCAGAAATGCGTCGTCGACGCGGTCGGTCAACAGGGTCAACACGCCGACGCAGCCCGCGACGCGTCGCAGGAGTTCATCCCGTGGTGGCGGGAGCTCGTCTTCCCAGAGGTCCATCTCGCACGCCGCGGCGACCGCTTCCAGGCCCCCGTCCGGGATGCGACGGGCAACGAAGACCCGGGGTCGCTCGCTCATACCCGCGCCGCGACCAGCGGCTCGACGACACCGCGGATGCGTCCGAGCGCCTCGGTCAGGTTCGCCTGCGAATTGGCGTACGAGATCCGGATATGGTCGTCGCCGTACTTCCCGAACGCCGAGCCGGGCAGCACGCACACGCCGGCCTCCAGGAGCAACCGCTCGGCGAGCTCCGCTCCGGACAGGCCGGTCCCGGCGATGTTCGGGAAGACGTAGAACGCACCACTCGGCCGGCGGCACTCGATCCCAGGGATCGCGTTGAGGCCGTCGACGATCAGGTCGCGCCGTGCCCGGAACTCGACGACCATCGCGTCCACGTCGTCCTGCTGACCGATCAGTGCCTCGACGGCGCCCACCTGGGCGAACGTCGCGACGCCACTGATCGTGTTGATGATGAGCTGGCTGTAGGTCTTGACCAGGGCTTCGGGGACGATCGCGTAGCCCATCCGCCAGCCGGTCATCGCGAACGTCTTGGAGAACCCGTCGAGGACGATCGTCCGCTCAGCCATCCCGGGCAGCGAGGCGATCGAGACATGTTCGGCGCCGTCGTACAGGATGCGACCGTAGATCTCGTCGGCGAGGACCCACAGGTCGTGCTCGATGGCCAGCGCAGCGATGCGCTCGAGATCGTCGCGGGTGAGGACCCCGCCGGTCGGGTTGGCCGGCGAGTTGATGACGAGCAGACGCGTCTTGGGCGTGATCAGGGCGGCCAGCTCGTCCACGTCGAGCCGGAAGTCGTTGTCCATCCGGATCGGGATCGGGACCGGCGTGGCGCCGATGAAGCGGGTGAGCGACTCGTAGATCGGGTAGCCCGGGTCCGGGACGAGAACCTCGTCGCCGGGATCGACCAAGCCGAGGATCGCGTACAGCATCACGCCCTTGCCGCCGACCGTGACGAAGACCTGGAACGGCTTGACCGGGAAACCTTTCCGTGCCGAGGCATCGGCCGCGATCGCCTCGCGCAGGGCCGGGATCCCCGCGAACGGGGGGTAATGCGTGGCGCCGGCGTCGAGCGCCCCCTTTGCCGCCGCGCGGACGTTGGCCGGCGTGTCGAAATCGGGCTCGCCGAGCTGGAGGTGCACGATCGAGCGCCCCTGCGCCTCAAGAGCGCGAGCGCGCGCGGTCACCTCGAAGGCGCTTTCGGTGCCGATGCTGTCCATCCGGGCCGCGATCCGCATGGTCTGAGACCTCCGACTACGGCAGCATCTGGCGGAGGGCGAACCAGACATTGGCCGGCCGCTCCGCGAGTCGACGCATGTACCACGGGTACCAGTGCTCACCGTAGGCGATGAGTGCCTGGACGCGATAGCCCGCTCTTGCCAGGCGGAACTGCTGGTCGGTCCGGATGCCGTACAGCATCTCGACCTCGAACCGGTCGCGAGCGATCCCGGCTGCCCCGACCTGCTCGGCGATCTGCTCGATGAGTCCGACGTCGTGGGTGCCGAGACCGAGTCGGATCGGCCGGTCGCGGCCATCGAGCAGGAAGCGGACGGCCAGCCCCACATAGCTCGCATCGACGCTGCTCTTGCTCCGGTAGGCGATCGATTCCTTCTCGTCATAGGCGCCCTTCACGAGGCGGATCGCGGGGTCGAGCGGCCGAAGCCGCTCGATGTCGGCGGCGGTCCGGCGCAGGTACGCCTGGAGGCAGATCCCCGTGCGTGGCTGGGTCGCCCGAAGCTTCTCGTAGAGAGCGATCGTGGCGTCGACGTAGGCGCTCCCCTCCATGTCGATCCACAGGTCCGAGCCGGCGCCGGCCGCATGCTCCGCGATCCGCACCAGGTGGGCGAGGCAGACGTCGGGGTCGTGGTCGAGACCGAGCTGGGTCGGCTTGACCGACAGCTCGCCGGTGATCCCGGCGGCTACGATCGCGTCCATCGCCTCGACGTAGTGGTCCGCGACCTCGTCGGCGGCGGACAGGTTCTCGAGGTTTTCGCCGAGCCGCGTGTACATCGTCCCGATGCCGGCCGCCTCGAGCGGGAGGGCAGCCGCGAGCGCATCCTCGAGCGTCTCGCCGGGCATGAACCGCCGGACCGCGCGGCGCATGAAGCGGAGTCGCGGCAGGCGCTCCTTGAGCCAGCGATTGCGGGCAGCCCACAGGAAGACGCGGCGCATCGAGACCTCCGTGGCAATGGCCCGAACGGGCCTCTTCGGATGATAGGCGACGGTGGGCTAGAATCGCACCGATGACCCGCTATTACGACATCGACGCAGCGAACGCCGCGATCCCCGAACTCGACGGGATCGTCGGCGTGCTCGCCGGGCAGCGTGCGGAACTCGTCCGCCTGCGCGACGAGGTCCTGGCCGCCGGAAGCGGCGCCGGCGATGGTGCGACGACAGCGGTGGCCGATCGCGCCCACCGCCCCGACGTGCCCGAGATCCTGCGCAAGGCGCCGTTCGACCCCCAGATCGTCGACGACCTGCGCCTCACCCGGCTCCGGATGCAGGGACTGATCGACCAGATGGCGGCCGGCGTCGCACGGATCGACGCGCTGGGGCTGACACTGCGCGACATCGAGCACGGCCTGGTGGACTTCCCGGCGCTCGTCAGCGGCCGGCAGGTCTGGCTGTGCTGGCAGCGCGGCGAGACCGCCATCGGGTACTGGCACAGCCTCGAGACCGGGTTCTCGGGACGACGCCCCCTGGCCGAGCTGGCATGACCGAGCGCTCCGTCGTGGTCGGGCGGGACGGGCGGGCGAAGGCGTACCGGCCCCTGCCGGATGCGGAGAGGGCAGCGGCCCTCGCCCACGGGCTGGCCGCCTACGAGCGCGGCGACTTCTTCGAGGCGCACGAGGATCTCGAGCCCGCCTGGATGGGCACGGCTGACCGTGCCGAGCGCGCGCTCCTCCAGGGCCTGATCAAGGTCGCCGCCGCCTACGTCCACGATGTCCGCGGCAACCCGACCGGGATCACTCGCAACCTCGAAGGCGCCCGGGTGCTGCTCGATGACGCGCGGACCGACGGCCCAGCCGTCAACGTCGCCCAGCTGGACATCGACGACCTGGTCCAGGCGATCGACCTGCGCCTGGCCGATCTCGTCGCGCATCCGGACGAACCGACACTCGGCCCCCCGATCCTCCGAAGGAGCGCCCGATGAGCCAACCCGCGTTGCCGACGATCGATGTCGCCGAGGCCGAGCGCCGGCTCCGCGAGGATCCCGCCTCCCCGATCCTGCTCGACGTCCGCGAGGTCAACGAGTTCGAGGAGGTCCGTGCCCCCGGCGCGGTGCTGGTCCCGACCTCGCTGTTCATGACCCGGGTCGAGAGCCTGCCGACCGGCCGGCCGCTGATGGTCGTTTGCCACATGGGCGGGCGGTCGGCGGCCGTGGCCGGTTTCCTGATCCGCTCGGGCAGGACCGATGTCGTCAACGTCGCTGGCGGGATGGAAGCCTGGGAGCGGGCCGGCCTGCCGGTCCGCCGCGGGACGGTCCAGCCGGGCGAGGGAGACATGCCCGGCGGCTGACTCTAGCGGCGGGGTCCTCGGTGCAGGACGCGCCCGATGATGGCCCGGGCCTGCGCCTTGTGCGCGTACCCCCAGCCGATCAGCAGCAGGATGATGAAGTTCACGGTGCCGACGCCGGCCGCGTTCAAGTACCCGAGCTGTTGGCCGATCTCGCCCTGGATGGTCAGTCCGGGCACGGTCGCGCCGAAGAGGCCCAGCTGGAAGAACGGACTCTGCGGTGCCGTGTTGGCCCGGAGACTCGCGGGGACCACAGCCCCACCCGCGGTCGTGCCACCGACCAGGATGGCGTCCGGGCCGGAGATCACCGCCGGCGCGCCGTCGCGCGGCTCGGGCAGGTCGCTGGCCGACAGGTGCTTCCACTCGGGCAGGTCGCCGGCCGTGGTCGGGACCGCCCAATAGAGGTCTTTCTTGGGTCCTGTGGCGTCTGCCCCGCCGGCAAGGTAGAGCCCGCCGTTGGCGCCCCAGCCCGACCCGTTCGCGCGGGGCGCCGGCAGGTTCGCCTTGTCGTTGCCGTCCCAGCGGATGAGCTTGCCTTCGTCGGGGTTGTCGGGCAGCCCCTCGGCCGCCGCCAGGCCGAAGGCCCCACGCTGGACCTTGTTCACCGGCCCGCTGGCATCGGACCCGCCATAGAGCCACAGATAGTCGCCGATCAGGACCGCGGTCGCGCCGGCCTGCGGCGCGAGGAGGGGCCGTTCCTGCGACCACGCGCCGAGGGCTCCCTTGTCGTCGAGCTTCGTCTTCAACGTGGTCACCACCGGCCCGTCGGCGTTGCGTCCGCCGATCAGCAGCAGGCCGTCCGGCGTGATCGCCGATGCAGTCTCGCTGCGCGCCTCGGGGAGTTTCAGGGCGTCGGCGGTCGTCCAGTCGCCCAACGCGCCGGTCTGGCTGTCCGGGCTGAGCACGAAGACCGTGTCCGTCGGGGCGCCGTTCGCGTCACGGCCACCGAACACGTAGATGCTGCCGGCGACGTAGGCAACGCTCGCATCGGCACGCGGCGCGGGCAGTGCCGGTCCGTCGGCCCACTTGTCGAAGTTGCCGGTTCCGACGGTCTTGGCGACGTAGACCGACGCCTGGGCGGTCGTCCCGTCGCTGCCACCGATGTACAGGATCTGGGTGCCGACCTGGAGGACGGCCCCATCGGTCCGCGGCTGCGGGAGGTTCAGTTCCTGCGGCGACGTCTCCCACGGGATGACGGCCCCCACCGGCGCCGGGCAGGGCAACGATTCATTGGTCGGTGGACAGAGGTTGACCGGCGACCAGACGAGGACGCCGAGGTCGACCGTCCGGCCGACGGTCAGGTAGTAGGCCCGGTCCGGCAGGTAGCCGAGTATCAGGATGATGAAGACGAGCCAGGCGAAGGCCTTGACCGAAGCCCACGCCCAGCCATCGGCGTCGAGCAACCCGAACAGGGCACGCTTTCGCGGTAGAACGGTCCCGGCTCCGAGCGCCTGCTGCGCCATCGTCCTCCATCCTCTGCCGCCGACCGGTCGGTCGGACGGCGATATCACTGAACCGTGAGGGTCCCCATCATGGCCGTTGGGTGGACAGTGCAGATGAACGGGTAGCTTCCGGCCGCGAGGGCCGGCACCTGGTATTGGCGTGTCGCGACACCGGGGAAGATGTCGCCCTTGAACTTCACTGCGCCCGACGAGTCATTGATCTCGACGTTGTGCGGCGTCCCGGCGTCCTGGTTGTCGAAAGCGATGACGAAAGGCTTGTCGGCCGGAGCCGTCAGCGCCGACTGGTCGAACTTGATGCCCGATGCGACGAGCTTCAGCACGGTCGCGTTCGTGTCGCCGGATGCCGCCGGCGAGGCCGACGCGCCCGGCGCATTGGAGGCACCCGGCGCACCGGAGGCCGACGGGGAGGCCGACGTACCCGGTGCACCCGAGGCCGCCGGTGCACCCGAGGCCGCAGGCGAGCCGGATGCGGCCGGAGCGGCGAACTCGTCGGACCAGCAGGCCGGATACGGGGTCGCGCCCGGTGCTGGCTTATAGGCCGGGTCGACCCAGCCCTTGAACGTGCGGATCTCGCCGGTGATCGGATCGCGCCTGGGTTCCCCGAGCTCCGGGTCGCGGATCGTGAACGTCTGGGTCGAAGGGGCGCGGACGAACGCGATGAGGTCCTCGATCTGGATGTAGTTCAACGGTCCGGGCGGATGACCCGCGTTGGACCAGATCGGCATCAGCGAGTTCGGATTGCCGCACACATACCGCCCGCCGACCACCAGCACGTTGCTGAGGTAGTCGACCGACAGGTGGGCGAAGAGCTTGTCCTGGCGGTTGAGGGTCGGACCGATGCCACCTTGGCCGTTCGCGCCGTGGCAGCGCGCGCAGTTGGCCTCGTACAAGTTGTAGCCGCGTTCGACCGCAGTGACCTGCTGGGAGGCAGCCTCGCTGTCCAGGCGCGACTCGGTCAGACCGAGCGGCGCCAGCTCGTAGAACCAGTAGATCGCGATGAACAGGATCACCACGACCACGCCGAGGAAGCCGACCCAGCGCGCGTTCGACGACTGGCGGACGACCTGCGCCGCACGCTCGGGCGTCAGTTCGACGGCGCGGACCGATGGCGGGGACGTGAACCGCTCGATCGGCGCGACCTCGGCCGGCGGCCGGATGACGGGCAGACGCTCCTCGGGCTCGCGCCCGGGCGTGTCGCTCACCGTTTCCCTCGGCGGTCGGATCGGTCGTGTCCGGTCATCAGATGCAGCCGGTCGGGGTGCGCGGCGGGATCAGGCCGGGCTGGCCGAGGGCGACCGGCAGCGGGCCGAGGGTGATCTTGCCGGTGTTGATGGTCAGCACGCCGGAGGTGTCGACGACGATCGAGAAACGGTCCATGCCGCGAGGCGCCGGGCCGAATTGAGCTCCATCGGCCTTGATCCCGAGCCGGTCGTAGCGCGACCCGTGGCAAGGGCACTCGAACCAGAAGTTCTTAAGGCACGGGTTGGGCTTGCAGCCGAGGTGCGGGCAGCGCTGGTAGAGGGCTCGGACGTTGAGCGCCGCGCCGTTGCCCGTCGGGTCCTCGCCGGGCAGGAAACGCTGCTGCCCCGGGTCGAAGAGGATGACGAAGGCACGCGCCTCCGAGTAGTAGGCCGGAAAGCCCTCCTGGATGGGCAGTGACGAGTTCTGAAGCTTGACCGTGTCGAGGTTGCCGATCGCGATCGGGGCACCAAAGCCACCCTTGAGGTTTGGCCAGATGAAGCCGATCGTGCCGGCCGTGACCTCCAGCAGCCACAACCCGATCCCGGTCCCGATCGCGGCCCGCATC
>JANMBS010000263.1:0-2783 GCA_031360525.1 Thermomicrobiales bacterium | reverse complement strand
TCGTCGCCAAGGCCCGCGCCGAGGTTGACACGATCATGCGCCAGGCCGGCGAGCAAGCCGCCTACGAGGCCGGTGTGCCGGGCCTGCCCGCGGACATCATCAAGACGCTCGGGCGGCTAAAGTTCCGGACCAGCTACGGCCAGAACGTGCTTAATCACGTCGTCGAGACCAGCCACCTGGCCGCGGTCATCGCCGCCGAGATCGGGGCCGACGTCCAGGTCGCCAAGATGGGCGGCCTGCTGCACGACATCGGCAAGGCCGTCGACCACGAGGTCGAGGGTCCGCATGCCGCCATCGGCGCCTCCATCGCCCAGCGCCACAACCTCTCGCCCAAGGTCATCAACGCCATCGCCGCCCACCACCAGGAAGTCGAGTACACCTGCATGGAGGCACCCATCGTCCAGATCGCCGACGCCATCAGCGCATCCCGCCCGGGAGCCCGCGGTGAGTCGATGGACACCTACGTCAAGCGGCTCGAGGATCTCCAGGCGATCGCGGAGAGCTTCACCGGCGTCGAGCGCTCGTTCGCCGTACAGGCCGGTCGCGAGGTCCGGATCCTCGTCCGGCCCGAGGAGATCGACGACCTGACGGCGAGCCGCCTGGCGCGTGACATCGTGCGCAAGATCGAAGAACAACTGACCTATCCCGGCCAGATCAAAGTGACGGTGATCCGCGAGACGCGGGCCGTGGAGTATGCGAAATGACCCCAACGACCTCTGCCTTCGCCTCGCGGGCGCCACGGGCACTCGCGGTCATCCTGTTCGGAGCGGTGCTGGCGGCCTGCTCGCCGGCGGCGTCCGTCGCCCCGAGCGTCACCGCGAGCCCGATCCCGGTACCGACCGTGGAGCCGACCGCGGCCGTGACCGCGGCACCGACACCGGCGGCGTCGGCCCCGACTGCCAGCGCGTCGGCCCTGCCCGATCCGTCGATCGGTCTCAAGATTGCGGCCCCGTACGCGCTCACGACTCTCGACCCGGCCCTCGAGGCCCTGTTCAAGGACCAATTCACCCAGGGCGCGGGCTCGTTCGGAAGCCTGGTCGGCGTCGGCGGAAAGACGGTCACGCAGGACGGCAAGCTCGTCGGCTACGTCTTCGTCATCGGCTTCCCCGCCGGGATGTTGAGCGACGTCGCCTACAAGGCGATGGTCACCGGTATGCAGTCGAGCATGGGCGTCACCTTCACGACGCAGACGATCTCGGGCGTCGACGTGTCGATCGGAGCCAGCACGACCGCCAACATGGCGGTATTGCAGAACGGCGATCACGTCGTCCTGGCGCTCACTCCGACCGCGGCGGAACTCCCCAAGGTCGCCAAGGCGCTCATCGACGCCAACAAGTAGCGGTCGTATCGGCCGTGCCGGGTGGTCGTCACCCGGCGGCCGCGATGGGCCATAGGCAGGCGCGCCGCTAGTCGGGCGCGCAGCCACCGCACCGGCGGTCTCTGCGGCCCCCAGCGGCTACGATGCGAGCGTGAACACAGATCCTGACCGCGGCGCCGTCGGGCGCACCCGTCTTGGCAACCCGGCCAATGGCAACGCGCCTCGGCCCCAGGGTGCCTGCCGCGTGCTGATGATCGGCGACATGATCGGCAAGCCCGGTCGAGTCGCGGTGGAGGGCATCCTCGGCGAGTTGCGCGATGAGCGCGGGATCGACTTCGTCACGGCCAATGGCGAGAACGTGGCCGGTGGGATGGGTCTCACGCCGTCGACCGCGGACGCCATCCTGGCCTCGGGCGTGGACGTCATCACCAGCGGCAACCACATCTGGGACAAGCGCGAGATCTATCCGTATCTGGAGGCCAACGACCGCGTCCTGCGGCCGCTCAATTACGGCACGCACGAGGTCCCCGGCCGTGGCTGGGGCACCTACCAGGCGATGGACGGGACCGACATCGCGGTCATCAACCTCCAGGGCCGGACCTACATGCAGCAGATCGACAACCCGTTCACCGAGGCAGACCGGCTGCTCGACGAGTCATCCGAGCCGCTGCCGCCGGTCCGCCTCGTCGACTTCCATTGCGAGCTGACGTCGGAGAAGAACGCGCTGGGGCTGTACCTCGACGGCCGGGTCAGCGTTGTGGTCGGGACGCACACCCACGTCGTGACCGGCGACGAGCGGATCCTCCCCAACGGCACGGCGTACCAGACCGACCTGGGCATGACCGGGCCGGTCTGGAGCGTCATCGGGTTCGAGCCGCGGACCGTCATCCCGCGCTTCATCAACGCCCTGCCGACCCGCTTCGAGGTGGGCGAGGGGACCGTCGTGTTCAACGCCGTCCAGGTCGACATCGACCCGGCGACCGGCCGCGCCCTCGCCATCGAACGGATCCAGCGGCTCGTCGAGGCGTGACGTGACGGCCGGGCCGCGCCGACGGCGCCGCCACGATCCACTGGCGCCCACCGGTTCCGGCCGGGTCGAGCCGCCCGGCCCGTCGACCATCGACCTGCACACGCACACCACCCGCTCCGACGGGGTCGTGCCGCCCGCGGAGCTCGTCCGGGCCGTCGCCGCTGCCGGCGTCGGCCTCCTGGCGTTGACCGACCACGACACGCTGGCCGGGTACCGCGAAGTCGTCGCGGCCGACGCCGTCCCGTCCGGCCTGACGCTCGTCCCGGGCGTCGAGATCAACGCCATCGTCACCCGTGACCTCGGGCTGTGGGAGGGCGAGCTGCACATCCTGGGGTTCGGGATGGATCCCGCCGACGAGGCATTCGAGGCGACCCTCGCCAGCCAGCGCCGTCGCCGCCGCGAACGCTTCGAGAAGACCGTCGCGCTGCTGCGCCA
>JANMBS010000262.1:0-2705 GCA_031360525.1 Thermomicrobiales bacterium | reverse complement strand
AGGCGCAGCAGCTCGCCTTCGACACCTCCGGGTACGTCCAGATGGAGCTCCAGGGCCTCGACGTCCGGGCCGACGAGGACAGGTCCGCCTAGACCCCGCGCTCACCGCGAACGTACGGCCGGCCGAGCGCGGCCGGCGCTCCCACCCGTTTCCGTGCCGCCTCGCGCGACCCGACGATGACCACGAGGATGACCATCAGGTAGGGGAGCATCTCGAGGAAGAACGTCGACGAGCGACCGGCCAGGAACGGGTTCGCGATCCCCAGCAACGAATCCACGCCCTGGATATCGAGGATGAACCGGAAGATCGCCCCGAAGAGAAGGGCCCCGAAGGCGGCTCGGATCGGGCTCCACTGGGCGAAGATCACCAGCCCGATGGCGATCCAACCGCGTCCATTGACCGTCTGGTCGCCGAACCAGCCCGGTGAGATCGCGAGCGTGATCGTCGCGCCGGCAAGCCCGGCCAGCATCCCGCCGATGAACACGTACAGGTAGCGCAGCCGGTAGACGCCGATCCCCTGGGCGTCGGCGGCGGCAGGGTACTCGCCGACCGCGCGCAGATGGAGCCCCGGCCGCGTCCGGTTGATCCAGTACCAGGCGAGCGGCACCAGCAGGTACCCGATGTAGACGACCGCCCGCTGCTCGGTGAAGAAGATCTCGCCGATGATCGGGATCTGGGACAGGATCGGGATCGTGACCTGCGGGATGAGTGCCGTGAGCCTGGCGCTCGACACGCCTTCGCCAAGGACCCGGGCGACGCCCGTGCCCAGGAACGTGAGGGCCAGGCCGGAGATGACCTGGTCGGCCCGCAGCGAGATCGTCATCACGGCGTGGACGAGGCTGAGCAGGCCGCCGGCCAGCATCGCGACAACGACCCCGAGCCACGGATCGCCGGTGGCGACGCCCGTCGCGAAACCCGCCACCGCACCGAGCAGCATCATCCCCTCGACGCCGAGGTTGAGGACGCCGGCCCGCTCGGCGAAGATCTCGCCGATCGCGGCGAACAGCAGGACGGTGCCGCTCGCGACACCCGCGGCCAGGATGTTCGTGAGGTCCATCAGGCCGTCGCCAGCCGGCGTTCGAAGCGGATCCGGTAGCGGACGAGCACGTCGGCGAGGATCAGCGAGAACAGGATGACGCCCTGGATCATCGCCGGGATGCCCTGAGGCTGGATCTCGCGGCCGGCCAGGATGAGCGCCCCGAACAGGATCGAGGCGATGACGACCCGGAACGGCCCGAAGCGGGCCAGGTAGGCGATGATGATCGCGGTGAAGCCGTAGCCCGGCGAGATGTGGTCCTGGAGGCGGTGGACCACCCCGGACACCTCGTTCATCCCGCCGAGTCCGGCGAGCGCTCCCGAGATGAAGAAGACGATGACGATCTTGCGTTTGATGTCGATGCCGGCGTAGCGCGCGGCGGCCGGGCTGTCGCCGATGAGCCGGATCTCGTAGCCCCAGCGGGTCCGCTCGAGGGCGACCCACATGATCGCCGCGCAGACGATGCCGAAGATGAGTCCGAGGTGGACGGTCAGTCCGCCGAGCGCCGGAACGGCGGATGCGAAGTCGGTCAGGCGCGGCAACCAGGCTTCGCGCGGGAATCCCTCCGTCTGCTGGAAGCCGCCCTCGCTCCACGGCCCGAAGACCCAGAACTGGACCCACGACAGGGCCACGTAGTTGAGCATCAGCGTGACGATGATCTCGCTGACCCCGAGACGCGCTCGCAGGATCCCCGGGATGAAGCCCCACAGACCACCGGCCAGCGCGCCGGCCAGCATCATCGCCGGGATGACCACGATCGCCGGCGTCCCGGCCGGCAGGATCGGTGCCAGGACGACGGCGCTTGCGCCCCACGCACCGAGCAGGAACTGGCCCTCCGCTCCGATGTTCCAGAGCCGCATCCGGAACGCGAGCGCGCAGGCCAGCCCGGTGAGGATCAGCGGCGTTGCCTTGACCATCGTGTCCGAGATGACCCCGACGCTGCCAAATGCCGCGCCGACGATGTGCAGGTAGGAGCGGATCGGGTCGCCACCGACGAGCGCGATGATGATCGCGCTGAGAGCCAGGGCGAACACGAACGCCGCGACCGTCAGGGCCGGCGACAACCAGCGCGGCGCGTCGGTGCGCGGCTCGAGCGAGAAGCTCACGGGCTCGTGCCGGCCGTGCCGGCCGTGCCGGCCCCACCGGCCGCGCCGGCCGTCGGCGGCTCGCCGTGTTCGCCGGGCTCGCTTGCCGTCGCCCGGCCACCGGTCATCAACAGGCCGATCTCGTGGATGTCGGCGTTCTCGGCGCTGAACGAGCCGACGATCCGACCCTCGTACAGGACGTCGATGCGATCGGCCAGGGCGAGGATCTCGTCGAGGTCCTCCGAGATCAGCAGGATCGCGGTCCCCGCCTCGCGCCGGGCAAGCAGCACGCGGTGGACGGACTCGATCGCCCCGACATCGAGCCCGCGCGTCGGCTGGACGGCGACCATCATCTTCGGGCCGGACTCGATCTCGCGGGCGAAGATCAGGCGCTGAAGGTTGCCGCCGGAGAGCAGCCGGGCCTGCGTATCGATCGACGGCGCGGCGATCGCGTATTCGTCCTTGAGGCCCTGGGCGAGCGCCCGCGCCGCGCTGTCGTCGATGAACCAGCCGCGGGCCACCGGGGCGTCACGGTAGCGCTTCATGATCAGGTTGTCGGCGACCGACAGGTTCGGCGAGCTGCC
>JANMBS010000257.1:0-6119 GCA_031360525.1 Thermomicrobiales bacterium | reverse complement strand
GGCGTTCGAGGACGGCGTCGGCCGTGCGCTGGCCGAAATCTGCCTCGAAGACCGCCGCGAGGGCGAGCCGGCGACCGGTTCGCCGGCCGCGGACGCGGTCAGCCCCCGACACCGTCGACCAGGACGGTGACCGTCTCGAGTTCGAGGCCGAGAACGCGTTCGACCGTGGCCCCGACCGTCGAGCGGACTGCGGCCGTGAGGGGCGCGAGCGCCTGGCCCGGCCGGGCCACGACCCACAGCCGGACGGCGACGCGTTCGTCGCGGATCTTGACCGAGACCGACGATCCGCCGATCAGCCTCCGCCAGGCCGGGCCGCCACGCCCGACGCGCAGGACACCCGGCACTTCGAAGGCGGCGAGCCGGACGAGCTCAGAGATCACGCCGCGGCCCACGGTGAGCTCGGGCCCGCTCATCGTGCGTTCTCCAAAGGCGCCGCGTCCGGCGCGGGCTCGGCGGTCGGGGCGACGGGCGCCGTCGGCCGCGCGCCGACGACCGGAGTGGCCGCCTTGGCCGCGGCGAGTGATTCGGCGATGAGGGCGGGCACCCCGGCCCGCGCCGTCTGCGCCGCGACTTCGACGGCGTAGGCGACCATTCGTCGCTTGGCGCGACCGTGGGTGATGATGACCGTGCCGCGCACGCCGAGCAGCGGCGACCCCCCGACCTTCTCGTAGTCGAAGACGTTCCGGATCCGCGCGACGCCGGGCCGCATCAGCAGGTAGGCCAGGCGCCCTCGCGGCGAGCCCGAGAACTCGTCGCGCCACAGATCGAAGATGAACGTCGAGAGGCCCTCGAAGAACTTGATCACGACGTTGCCCAGCACTGCGTCGCAGACGACGACGTCGGCCATGTGGGTGGTCAGGTCCTTGCCCTCGACATTGCCCTCGAAACGAAGGTCGGTGGCGTCGAGCAGCTCCGTGGCGCGCTGGATGCGGGCATCACCCTTGCCTTTCTCCTCGCCGATCGATAGCAGTGCAACACGGGGCTTGGCGACGCCAAGCACGCGCTCGGCGAAGATCGCGCCCATCTGCGCGTACTGGACGAGGTTCTCGGCGGTCGAGTCGGGGTTCGCGCCGATGTCGAGTAGGACCATCGGCCCCTTTGCCGTGAGCATCTGGACAGCGAGGGCCGGGCGATCGACGCCACGCAGCCGGCCCAGGCGCAGGACGGCGGCGGCCATTCCGGCGCCCGTGTGTCCTGCGGTCACGACCGCGTCCGCCGTGCCGTCCTTGACCAGATCGACCGCGACCAGGATCGATGAATCCTTCTTCTCGCGCAGGGCGAGGGCGGGATGCTCGTCCATGCCGACGACCTGGCTGGCATGGACGATCGAGACGTTCGCGGGAAGGTCGCGGGCGATGCCACGGACCGTGGTCTCGTCACCCACCAGGATCACCTGGTCCGCGGGATATGCCCGAGCGTGGTCGAGCGCCCCGGGGACGACTTCGGACGGGCCGTGATCGCCGCCCATCGCGTCGACTGCGACGCGGACCCCGGCGCCCTCGGTGCGGGCGGGCTGGGGCTGGGGCTCGGTCACCGCGTCAGCGCGCGGCGTCGTCGGCCGGCGTTCGCTTCTTGGGCTGGACCGCGAGGCGGCCCTGGTAGTAGCCGCAGTTCGGACAGACGTGATGCGGCAGCTTCATCTCGTGGCAGTGCGAGCATTCCTCGAGCGTCGGGACGCCGATGGCGAGGTGTGAACGCCGCTCGCCCTGGCGGGCATGCGAGACGCGTCGCTTGGGTACACCCATGGGGTCGGGGGCTCCTTCGGATCATCGCCGCCACGGGCGATGTGCTGGCTGGCTGTTCGGGGCATTCGCGACCTCGCGCGGAGGTCATCGGACCGACGGCGGAGTGTAGCGCGAATCGGTCCGCCCTGTCAGGCGTCGTCGGGCCTGAACCCGCGCAGCGCCTCCATGCGGGGGTCGATATCGTCGTCCGGGTGGTCGTGCGCGCCCTCGTCGAGCCGCAGCCCGCACACGATGCACAACCCCGGGCAATCCGGGCGGCAGAGCGGCGCGATCGGTTCGGCCAGCTGGATCGCCTCGCGGACCGGGGTCTCGAGGTCGAGTTCGTGGTGGTCGGTCAAGCGTGCGACGTCGGGTTCTTCGTCGACGGGCAGGGGTCGGCCGGTCGTCAGATCGAGCGACGGCAGGTATTCCTCCTGGAGCCGGATGTCGATCGGGAGCACGATGTCGCGCAGGCAGCGGCTGCATTCCAGCGCGAGCGCCGTTCGCAGGTCGGCGTGCGCCAAGATCCCGCGGTTGGTCCGAAGGAGACGGATCCTGCCCACGATGGGCTTGGCCAGCCGCAGATCGTCGCCGAGGTCGATGGTGACGTCCTCGACCTCGAACACGCGATCGCCGCCAGGGTCGTCCCCGAGCAGCCCTCCGACGTTCCAGGCGAGCGGCGCGTCGTCGGACCGCCTCGACGTCACCGCGGGCTGTTGGACGGCTCGGCCGCCTCGTCCTCCCATCGCTCGCCGGCGCCTCCGTCGTCGCCGTCGGTCTCCTCGGTCACCAGCGACGAGCGGCGCTCATCGAGGAGGGCGATCCCCTTCTTGATGCTCTGGAGCGTCTTGACCACGTCCCCCTCGAGGCCGACAAGGACGCCCACCGCATATTCATCGGCACCGCGCCGGATCTCGTCGGCGTCGCGATGGGCGTTGGCGACGATCTCCCGGCTCTGGGCGTCGGCCGACTGGGTCAGGCCCCGTTCGTCGATCAGGAAGGCCGCCTGCTCCTGCGCCTTGGCGACGATCCGCTCGGCCTCCTCCTGCGCCTTCTCGATGATCCGCTCGCCTTCGGAATTGATCCGCTTTGCGGCGCGGACCTCCTCCGGAACGGCGACACGCAGCTCATCGATGAGGCCCAGGGCCGCGTTCTGGTCGACCACCACGTTGGTCGTCAGCGGCAGCTTCTTGCCGTTGGCGATGAGCGATTCGAGGCGCTCGACTAGGAAGATGATGTCGATGGCAGTGCCTCCTTGCGCGGACGGCCGCCGCTCCGTCGGACCGTCCCGATTATGGCACGCGCACCGCGCCTCAGCGGGGCTTCAGGACCCGGTCAGCCGCCGTCCCGTTCGGCGCGCAGGGCGGCCGCGGCCGCTGCGGGGATCATCGTCGTCACGTCGCCCCCGAAGGCCGCGATCTCCTTGACCAGGCTCGAGCTGACGTAGCCGTTCGCCACCGAGGTCATGAAGAAGATCGTGTCGACATTCGGTGCGAGGACCCGGTTGTTGTGGGCGAGCTGCATCTCGGTCTCGAAGTCGCTGATCGCGCGCAGGCCACGGACGATCGATCCGGCACCACGCGCCTGGCACAGGCCGACGGTCAGACCATCGAAGGATTCGACCTCGATGCGGTCCGGTGGTGTGCCGGTCTCGGCGAGCGCGTCGCGGATGACCTGGATGCGCGTCTCGACGTCGAGGAGGGGTGTCTTCCGCGGGTTTGCGAGCACGGCCACGATCAGCTTGTCGAAGACGTTCGCGGCGCGCTCGATGATGTCGAGGTGGCCGTTGGTGATCGGGTCGAACGAGCCCGGATAGACCGCGACAGTGTTCATCGATCCTCCGCTCGTCTGTAGAAGGTCAACGTCGTCTCGCCGAAGCGGCGCTCGCGCTCCGATGCTAGCAGCCCGACGGCGGCCGGCGGCGGCTCGCGCGAGAAGTGCTTGGCGACGACCCGGGCGCCCGGGGCAAGGTGCGGGCCGACCGCCTCCAGTGCGGCCGCGAGCACATCAGGCTGGGCATACGGCGGATCGACGATGACGACGTCGAACGGTCCCGCCGCGGCCGACTCGGGGCCGGCCAGCCAGCCGAGGACTTCCGCGCGGACGATCCGAGCGCGCTGTCCGGCGAACCGGGTCCGACCGAGGTTCGTGGCGATCACGGCGGCCCCGCCGCGGTCGCGCTCGACGAAGGTCGCGTGCGCGGCGCCGCGCGACAGGGCCTCGATGCCGGCGGCGCCGGAGCCGGCGAAGAGGTCCAGGATGCGGGCGTCGCGCAAGTCAGGCTCGAGGATCGCGAAGAGCGTTTGTTTGACCCGGTCGCCGAGAGGTCGCGTCGCGTCGCCGGGCGCCTCGAGCCGGGTCCCCCGGGCGGTCCCGGCGATGACCCGACCGGCGTCAGCCATGGTGCGTCATGCGCCGGTGGCCGGTTCTGCGGCCGCGACCCGCCGCAGCCAACCAGTCTCGAGCTCGGCGCTGAGGATCGGACGCGGCGGCACCATCCGGCCGTCGGCATCGAGCAGCGCCTCGGCGTGGGTGCGGGCGCGGACGGCCAGGCCCTGGTGCTCCTTGATCTGGAGAGAAGCGACGCGCAGGCGTGGGAAGCCGCTCTGGGCGAGCCCGAGGACGTCGCCCTCCTTGCGCAATGCGAAGTCCTTCTCGGCAAGCGCGAAGCCGTCATGTGTCTTGACGACGGCCTTGAGGCGCTCCAGCGCGATCTCGTCGGTCGTATCGGAGACCAGGACGCAGAACGACGCGATCGACCCGCGGCCGACACGTCCACGGAGTTGATGGAGCTGGGCCAGGCCGAAGCGGTCGGCGCCCTCGATGATCATCATCGTCGCGGCCGGCACGTCGACACCGACCTCCACGACCGTCGTCCCGACCAGGACGTCGAGGTCGCCGTCACGGAAGCGGTTCATCTCAGCATCGCGGTCCGACGCCTTCATCCGCCCGTGGACCATCCCGACCTTGCATGGCGCGAGGAGCGAACTCAGGCGGACCGCTTCGCTCTCGGCGGCGACGGCGCCGTCGGTGTCGCCCTCTTCGACGAGAGGGACCACGACGAACGTCCGATGGCCGAGGGCCGCCTCTTCCCGGACCCGTTGCCAGGTGCTCTCCAGATCGGTCGGCAGCTTTCGGCCTGTCTGGATCTGCACCCGACCCGCCGGCGGCGTCCGCAGGTCCGAGACGTCGAGGTCGGCGTAGAGCACCTGGCCGAGCGTGCGCGGGATCGGCGTCGCTGTCATCAGCAGCACATGCGGCGAGCGGCCGCCCGCCTTGGCCTCGAGCGCGCCGCGCTGGTCGACCCCGAAGCGGTGCTGCTCGTCGATGACGACCAGGCCGAGGTTCGCGAACGAGACGGCATCCTGGATGAGGGCGTGGGTGCCGACGACCACCTGCGCCTGGCCGCTCGCGATCGCCTCGAGCGCCTTGGCCTTGACGTCCGCTTTCAGCGAACCGGCCAGCAGTGTCACGCCGATGCCGAGCTCCGCCAGCAGTGCCCCGACCGTCTCGAGGTGCTGGCGGGCGAGCAGGTCGGTCGGCGCGAGGAGCGCGCCCTGGAGACCCGCGCGCGCCGTGGCGGCCAGGGCATACGCGGCGACCGCGGTCTTGCCCGACCCGACATCGCCCTGGAGCAGGCGGAGCATGGGGGTCGGTCGTGCGAGATCCTCGCGGATGGCGGCCATCGCGGTCTCCTGATCGGCCGTCAGCTCGATGGGCTGGCCGACCCGCCCCCCGATCGCCTCGACCAGGGCCGTCCGGACCGCGTCGTCCAACGGCTGGTCGATGGCGACCTCCGGCGCGGCGTCGCGGACCCGTTGCCGGCGGCGCGCGACCATCCCGAGTTGGAGCGCAAGCAGCTCGTCGAAGGCGAGCCGGCGGAGCGCGGCGTCGCGACCCTCGAACGTGTCCGGGTAGTGGGCCTCCTCGATCGCCCGGGCGCTCGGCACGAGTCCCTCCTCGGCGACGATCTCGGCGGGCAGGTACTCCGGGTAGGCGAAGCCGGCCTTGTCGAGCGCCTCGCGGATCGCCGAGCGATGGAGAACGGCGGTCAGTCCGCCGGTCAACCGATAGACGGGCACGATGCGGCCGGCGTGGAGCAGCTCCGTATCCTCGGCGACGATCTGGAACTCGGGGTTGTCGAGAGTCAGCCGGCGCCCGAAATGCTTGACCTTGCCCGAGACCACGATCTCGGCGCCGACGAACAACCGGCGCTCGATGTAGCGCCGACCGAACCAGGTCGCATCGATGCTCCCGGTGTCGTCCTCGAGCCGCGCGATCGTCCGCTGCGTCCGGCCACGAAAACCGGGTTCGACGCGGACATCGCCGACCCGCGCCTGGGTCGAGACCACGGTCCCGTCCGTCACCCAGCCCAGGTCGCCGATCGCCCGCATC
>JANMBS010000253.1:0-4940 GCA_031360525.1 Thermomicrobiales bacterium | reverse complement strand
CGACTTCCCACTCGGACTGCTGCGCGACGATCTTCGCGTGCGGGAACGCCCTCTCCCCGTCGGCCCGCAACAGGCCCCCGGCATGATCGAAGTGGAGGTGGCTCATGGCCACCACGTTGACGCTTTCCGGCGGGAACCCCGCGGCCTCGAGGGCTGGCACGATCCACGGCCCTTCGTAGGCGCGCATCGCGCGGGTCTTGTCGTCGACCCGGTCGCCGATCCCGGTCTCGACCAGGACGCGCCCCGATCGGGTCTCGATCAGGAGGCAGTTGAGTGCCTGGAGCAGGCGGCGCTTGTCGTCGACCTCCTCCTCGACCAGCCCACCCCACAGCACCCACGGCACGGGCCCGAACAACGTGCCGGCGTCGGAGCGGAAGGTCCCCGCCTGGATCAGGCCGACCCGGACGCCACCCCCGAGTTCGCGCGACCAGGCCACCGCGTCGTTCATCGGCATCTGCTTACTCTCGCGTTATGACCGGGAGCGGGTCTGCCTGTGTGCCGGCCGAGAGCGGCAGTGGGGACTGGTTCACCTTCCGACGAGGTCCCGCGCGCGGGATCCCCATCCGTTCCGCGCGGAATTGACGACCCAACGCGAGCTTCTGGCGTTGATAACGCGAGCCGATGGCGACGCCGTACAACTCGTCTGGTCGCGCGGCCATCCGTTCGAATGTGAGCTTGCACAGCCTCTGACCGTGTTCCAGAGAGAACGGGACGTCGTGCGCTCGCACCTCGAGCACGGCTGGCGTTCCCGCGGGACCATCCGAAACGTCGCCGAAGCCAGGGTCGAAGAAGCCCGCATAGTGCGTGCGGAGCTCGCCGCTTGTCGGATCGTATGCAGCCATCTCGGCGGCATAGTCGGGCGGGATCCGGACGCGCTCTCGCGAGACCAAGAGATAGAACTCGCCCGCGCCCAGGATCAATTTCCCGCTCGACGGCTCGACGCGTTCCCAGAAGTCACCCACCTCGTAGGCATTGCTGAGATCGAGGTCGAGGAGTGCGGTGCTCTTCTTGGCTCGGTACCCGACGAAGGACTTCCCTGACAGGTCGACACTGAGGAAGAGGCCGTCAGACACGACCGCACGGTCGCCCGGTTCGGACGAATCCCCTGGGTAGATGATCGGATCCCGTGTGCTGAGGTCGAGCAACTCCTCGTCGGACAATCGAGCAACACCTGACATCAGGCGCAGCTGGTTCAGCGTGATGCCGGTGCGTACCTTGATCGTGAACGACATCGGAACCACTTCCAGGAAGAGCTCGCCCTCGTACCCGTCCCGGACTTCGTCGAAGTGACCGCCCATGTCGGTGATGACCCGCGTGAAGACGTCCAGACGTCCAGTCGAGCTCCGTGGGTTCGTTCGTCCCCGAATCCCCCTCGGCAACTTCAGCCGCTCCCGAAGAGGGATCAAATACGGGCGATTCTGCTCGAGGACAGCTCCCTTGCCGGTCAGGTCGATCTCGTCCATCGCGTACTCGCTGAGCTTTTCGCGCACCAGGCTCGTGCCCGGCAGAAAACTGCACCTCAGCCGATACGCGACGTCACCAAGGGTCAGGTCGAGGCTTGCGGGCTGGATATTTCGATCGGGAATCTCGATCGATGAGGAGATGCGGCCCTGGTCGATGAGCGCCCGCAGGGCTTGTCTGGGAAGGACGCCTTTGCGGTCGCGTCCGTTCGAGTTCACTGCGCTGGTCGCGGCGTCACGCACGAGCTCGCTTGGCGCCGGTGCCGCGCATGTCGATCGGGATCGTGCCGCGCTCGGCGTAGAGCGTGTCGACCTCACGCTTGAGGGCCTCGAGGTCCTCGAAGCTCTGGTAGACGCTGGCGAAGCGGATGTAGGCGATCCGGTCGATGCCGCGCAGCTGCTCCATCGCGAGCGCGCCGATGCGCGACGACGGGATCTCGGTCAGGCCGGCGGCGCGCAGTTCGGATTCGATGGCGTCCGCGGCGGCCTCGGCGGCTCCGTCCGGCACCGGGCGTCGGGTCAGCGCCTTGCGCAGACCGGAGACAAGCCGATCGCGATCGAACTCCTGGCGCGCCCCATCGCGCTTGATGACGACAAGGCGGGCAGCCTCGACGCGCTCGTAGGTCGTGAACCGCATCGTGCATGCCGCGCACTCGCGCCGGCGTCGGATGGTGGCGGAATCGTCGAGATCCCGCGAGTCGACGACGCGGGTCTCCCGCTCGCCGCATTGGGGGCAGCGCATCGCACTCCTGTCAGCCACGCACCACTAGGGATAGTGGTGTCGACCGAGGATACCACTAGATGGTGTGGTTCGCGCGTTCGTCAGGCGCTGCCGCGGCCCGCCTTCTGAGCGTTCGCGTCGACCGCGAACTCCTGCGCCAACAGGGCGTTCTGGGCGAACGCCTCGCGAGCGTGGATGAGGTTCAGGTAGCCACGCTTGATCGAGGTCTGCGCCTCGAGTTCGCGTGGGCCACGCCGCACCGTGACCATGATCGCGGTCCCGTGCTCGACCATCTCGAGCGCACGCTTCGATCGCTCCAGCTCAGCGACCAAGTCGGACCGGATCCGCTGCGACTTGCGCGGCCCGCGGATCGCCTTGGCCTCGTCGATGTAGCGATCGACCGCGTCCTTCGCGGCTTCGATCGTGTCGGAGATGGTGTCCGGGCCGACCTGGCGGCGGCGGACGGCATCGATCTGCACGGCTGCGCCGCCAAGCGATGCATCGACCCGACCCGCAAGGTCCGTGACCGCACTCCGAAACATTTCCACCTCGCGGGTCCGGGCCACGATCCGGCCGGTCCCGCGCAGGACGACCGCCAGCCCTGCCACCAGCGCGATGAACGCCGCGATCGGGAGCAGGTTGACGATGTCTGGCATGACGCCCCCGCCGGCCGCTCAGCCCGACCGTGCGCGAAGCTGTTCGAGCAGCGCGCTGCCGACCTCGAACAGGTCCCCGACGACGAACAGGTCGGCGAATTCGGCGATCGGCGCGTCTGGGTCGCGGTTGACGGCGACGATCGCCCCCGAGGTACGCATCCCGACCTTGTGCTGGATGGCGCCGCTGATGCCGAGCGCGAGGTACAGCTCGGGCTTGACGATCTTGCCGGTCTGGCCGATCTGCTGGCTATACGGGATCCAGCCGGAGTCGACCGCGGCGCGGGTGGCCCCGACCGCGCCCCCGAGCTCCGCAGCGAGTTGTTCCACGATCCCGAAACCGTCGGGTCCGCCGACACCGCGACCACCGGCCACGATGATCTTGGCCTCCTCGATCGGAGCCTGGGCACCGGCCTCGCTGACGCGCTCGACGACGCGGACAGCGGGGAGCGTCGCGGCGCTCTTCGAGGCACGGGCCTCGGCCTTGCCCGGTGCCTCCGCCGTCGCCGCGGTCGTGACGTTGGGACGAACGGTGATGATGCCGCGGCCACCCGTGAACCCCGAGGTCGTGAGCAGCTTGCCGCCAAAGACACTCATCTCGACCGAGGGGCCGGCATCGGTCCAGGTGACGGCCGTCGCGTTGACCAGGACGCCGAGACCGGTCAGCGCCGAGACGGCACCCGCCAGATCCCGCCCGTCGGCCCCGGCCCCGACGAAGATCGCCTCGGGCGGATCGGCCTCGCCGGCGAGACCCGCGATGTGACCGGCGGCCACGGCGGACCAGGCGTGCTCCCCCGCCTCGGGCTCCGTGATCGCCCAGACGACCGGCAGGTACGTGGCCAGCTCCTTGGCCGCAGGCGCCGGGTCTGCGGCGATGACGATGCCGATCACGTCGCGCCCGGTCGAGGCGCCCAGGTCGCGCGCGAGCGTCGCGGCCTCGGCGCTGACCCGGGCGATGCCGCCGTCGGCCCCCGGTTCGGCGACGACCCACAGGGCGCCCATCAGATGAGCCTCCGCTCGGCCAGGAAGTCGACGATGCGAGCGGCTCCCTCGGCCGGGGTCCCGCGAACGACCTCGGTGGCGGCGCGGGCCGGTGGCGGCCGGTTATCGAGGAGTGCGGTGGTCGCGGACGCCCCCCCGAGCCCCGACCCGTCCAACCCCAGGTCCGCGAGCGACTTCGTGGCGATCTCCTTATTGCGCGCCGCCATGATCCCCTTGAGCGATGGGTAGCGCGGCTCGCCGAGTGCCTGCGTCCCTCCGATGACAACGGGGAGTGGCGCCTCGAGCACGTCGTAGCCGGTGGCGCTGATTCGCCGAACGCGGATGGTGCGGCCAGCCATGTCGGGCTCGATCCTGGCGGCGTACGAGAGGTACGGCAGCCCGAGGAGGGCCGCGACCGCGGCCGGAACCACGCCGCCGACACCGTCGGACGAGTCGATCCCGGCGAAGACCATGTCGAACTCGAGCGTGCCCAGGGCCGCCGCGAGGACCTTCGCCGTCGAGACGTGGTCGGACCCGGCCAGTGCTGGGTCGGTCACGTGGACGGCTCGCGTCGCGCCCATGGCGAGCGCCTTGCGCAGCGTCTCGGGGGCGGTGGTCGGGGCCATCGACAAGAGCGTGATCTCGCCCTCGCCGGCGGCTTCGATGAGCTTGAGCGCTGCCTCGAGGACGTATTCGTCGTTGCCGTTGACCACGGCCGGGACCGCCGCGCGATCCAGGCGTCCGTCCGGGCCGAGGCGTTCGCCGGCCGACGCCGGGTCCGGCACGGGTTTCACGAGAACGACGATGCGCACGAAGCGGTATCCCTTTCCTCGCGGTCAGTTGTCCTTGCCGAGCAGCGCCCGCGCGACGACCAGCCGTTGGATCTGCTGGGTGCCTTCGTAGAGCTGGGTGAGCTTTGCGTCGCGCATCATCCGCTCCACCGGGAACTCGTCGATGTAGCCGTATCCCCCGAGCACCTGGACGGCGTCGGTGGTGACTCGCATCGCGGCATCCCCGGCCACGAGTTTACACATCGCCGACCACCGGCTGGCGTCGGGCGCTCCGGCCTCGATCTCGGTGCACGCCTTGTACAGGAGCTGGCGTGCGGCCTCGGTCGCGGCGTCC
>JANMBS010000241.1:0-2251 GCA_031360525.1 Thermomicrobiales bacterium | reverse complement strand
CGATCCGGTTCCCGGCGACGGAACAGCTCCCGCTCGCCCTGGTGTCGAAGATCGTCACGATCCGACTCGCCGAGAACGCCACCCATCACCGTCGCTGACCGACGACTCGGCGGCGAGCGCTAGCCGGACGAGGACGTCTCTCCCTCGTCGACTGGTTCGAGAACGAAGACCGGGATCTGGCGAGTCGTCTTCGCCTGGTACGTCGCGTAATCCGGCCACGTCTCGACCGCACGTTCCCACCAGACTGCCTTTTCGTCGCCCGTGACCTCTCGTGCAGCGTAATCACGTTTGCTCGGGCCATCCTGGAGCTCGACCCGGGGGTTCGCCTTGAGGTTGTGATACCAGACGGGGTTCTTCGGGGCGCCGCCGAGCGAGGCGACGACCGCGTACTCGCCGTCGTGCTCGACGCGCATCAGCGCCGTCTTGCGGAGCTTGCCGGTCTTCGCTCCGACGGAGGTCAGGATGATCACCGGTCGCCCGCGGAGATCGTTGGCCTGCGCGCCGTTGGTCGCCTCGTACCGCTCGACCTGTCTGCGCGCCCAGGCTGCCGTGCTCGGTTCGTACTCTCCGGTCAAGGGCATACCCGAATCCTACCGTGAGTCGTCGCGGACTTCGAGGCCGACTTGCGCGGCGAGAAGCGGTGCGAGGTCGACGAGTTGGTCTTGGCTGATGATCGCGCCACGGAGGCTCTCGACGCCGACGAGCGTGCGCAGCCTGGCCCCTGACAGGTCGACCTTGGACAGCGTCGCCCCGGCGACGTTGAGCTCGTCCACTTGGCAGTCGACGAAGGCGACCGATTGGAGCTCCGCCCCCCGGACGTCCAGACTGCCGACCTCGCATCCCTCGAACAGGATGTCCTGGAGATGGGCGCCGGCCAGGTTGATGAATCCAAGGTGGCTGCCGCGGATCCGGATGCCGGTCCACGTCGCGCCGATCATCGTCACGGCACCCAAGCGACCGCCCACCATCTGGCAATCGCGCCAGGTCGAGTCCGCGAAGTCGACGGTCGCCGCATGGATCTCGCTCAACAGGGACTCGGCGATGCGCGAGCGTCTCAGGGAGGCGCCGTCGAGCCCGCAGCGCTGCAGCCGGCATTCGAGTAGGCGGACGTCCGGTGCGTCGGCGCCGCCAAGGTCGAGGTCCACGAAATCGATGGCGATGTAGTCGCCGTCCGCTTCGAGCTGCCCGCCGTCGAAGGGGGTGAGGTCGGGAAGACGAACCTGGGGTTCCGTGGTTGGCTTGCTTCTCATGGTCGGCATCGTCAGCGACGACCGCACGTACGATCCAGGGACGTTGTTGCAGTCCACAGCCGGCTGCGGGCATCTTCGAGCACGTCGAGAGGCGTCAGGCCACGCTGGCTGATCTCGTCGTGCACGGCCGCCGCGACCCTGTCGCGTACACGGCCCGCCCAGCGGCGGCCGATCCAGCCGGCATGGCTCCCCAGCACGCGAGCCAGGAGATATCCGATCGCCAGGAACGCAACCAGGCTCGCGAATGGCGTCGGCACCAAACCGAAGATCGGGACCTGGACCGATCCCGCTGCAGGCCCGCCCAGGATGCCGATCACGATCCAGGCGACGGCCAGGGCGATCCCCGCCGTGGCGAGTGTCTGCAGGAATCCGATGACCGACCACCAGCGACTCGTCGGTGGCTCGAGGGGACCGAGACCGCCGATCGCCCGGTCGACCGCCCGTTCGAGACCGCGGCGCAATTCCGTCGGTTCGACGGCCGCGGCAAGGAGGGGTCGGATCGCCGGGCTGGCGGCCCGAAGCGGCGTCGACAATGCGACCCGGATCACCTCGACCGCCGGGGTGAGGGGACCGCGCTCACGCCAGCGCACGAGGTAGCCGTCGGGATCTGCGACGCGGGTCTCACGACCGGACGCACGATAGAGCAGGGAGGTGAGGCGGCCCATCGGCCCGGTGCCGCGCGCCCGAGCGCGGGCGCGTGTCGCCGCCTCGCCCTGGCGCTCGAGACCGGCCAGGTCGACCGCTCGCAGGACCGCCGCGGTCGCCCCATCGATCGCCGCGGCACGTGCGCTCATGTCGAGGAAGGGGGTCGACGGCCCACGGGGATTCAGGCCGGCCTCTCGCGAGAGCCCGTGGACGAGGGCGACCGCGGTCGTCGCGACCTGCGCCCGCACGACGGCCTTCGCCGCGACCCCGTCCGAGAGCCACCGCCGCAGAGCCTCCAGGTCGGGCGTCGGAGCGGCGCTCGTCAGGAGCACATCGACGTTCGATCGGCCACCCGC
>JANMBS010000176.1:0-3799 GCA_031360525.1 Thermomicrobiales bacterium | reverse complement strand
ACACGATGCCGAGGCGCTGACCCGGGCGATCGTGCGCCTGCTCACCGACCACCCCTACGCGGACATGCTAGGACGCGCCGGTCACGACCTCGTCCACGACCGGTTCTGCCTCGAGCTGATGGTCGACTCGGTCGCGTCGATCTACGACGAAGGGGCCCGGACCGTCCGACCGTCCGAGGTCGCCGCCGCCGGCTGATCGTCTTCCGGTCGAGCCGCGGCGTCACCCGCCTGGCGCCGCCGATACCAGATCTCGAGCGCGGCCGCGATGGTCGCCACGGCCGGCCCGCCCTGCACGGGTGCGGCAAGGATCGCCGCCGTCAACGGCGTGAGGGCCGGCATGGCCATCAGCGAGTAATACCACTGGGAGGACGGCCAGAGGGCCGGGACGGCCCACCACGATGCGCGGTGGCGCCCCATCGCAACGAGGGCGACGATCGTGAGCGGCACGAGGATCGGGAAGATCCAGGCGCTCATCCCGCCCTGCGATTGCTCCGACAGCAGGGTCGTCGTCGTCGCCATGTGCTGGAAGAACATCGCCCAGGGCAGGAGTGGGAACGTGACCAGGCCGATCACGCCCGTGATCGCGAGCGTCCTGACGCGCCACTGGAGGATCAGCGGGACCACGGCGTAGGCCTTGACGATGGGTGCCAGCCACGCCGCCGAACCGAGCAGCAGAGGGACCAGGAAGATCTGCGGATTGCCGTTCCACAGGTTGTCGACGAGCGGCGGCCAGGCGATCCACCACCACGGCAGACCCAACTTTCGCAACGTCCAGAACGAAGTGACGACGGCAAGCACCGTGAGCAGCGGGACTGCCACGGCTTCCGGCATCAGCGCGAATGGCGTCATGGGCAGCAGCGACGGCGGGGCAGCGGAGAAATGCATCGTCCCGAAGTGGACCGACCACGGGTCGCCACCGGCCAACCACACCGAGGTGCCGCGCAGGTAGAGCCGCAGGTCGATCGCCCGGTCCGGCCAGATGACCGATAGCCGGATCAGCGACAGGGTGACGAACCATGTCGCGAGGGCGATGTTCGCGAGACGGTGCCAGCGGATGGCGTGGCTTTTCACGCCCAGAACCTACATGATGGACGACCGCCCGGACACCTGACCATCGGCCCGTCGGCCGATGGTCCCTCGGAGTCTCAGGGACGCGGGCTCGATCGACCCAGGAAAGCGGCCGGGATCCGCCCGCCCCCCGGCCACCGGTCGAGCGCGTCCGAGAGGGGCGTGGCGCAGGATCGCGGGACGAGCGCGATCGCCCTCCACCCACGGCTCATGGCGGCACAAAGCCATAGGACATCCGGCTGTCATCATGCTTCGATGCGGGAACGAAAGGCCCGGTGCGGGCGCACACCGAGCCTCGGTAGCATGAATCGGTGACGCTTCCGAGACTCTGGGCCTTCCTGGCCATCGGCCTGCCGGTGCTGGCCGCGTTGATCGCGAACCTCCCCAGCGTGGACCTGACCTACCACCTGCGCGCGGGGGCTGGGATCCTGGCGGGCAGCGGCATTCCCACGGTCGACACCTGGACGTTCACCGCCGCCGGGACCCCATGGACCGACCAGCAGTGGGGCGCGCAGGTGATCCTCGCCGGGGTCTATCAGCTGGCCGGCTGGACCGGCCTGGTCGTCCTCCGCGCGGCGCTCATCGGCATCGTCTTCGGGTGTCTTTTCCTGATCGGCCTGAGGCGAGGACTCGGGATGCGTCGCGCCGCGTGGCTGACGCTCGCGGCCTTCATCGTCACCGCGGTAGCGCTGGGGCTGCGACCGCAGCTCATCGGCATGGCCCTCTTCGCCATCGTGCTATCGCTGGTGACCGATCGCCGTGCCCACCCGCAACGACTGTGGGTGATTCCGCTCATCGTGTTGGTCTGGGCCAACGTGCACGGCAGTTTCTTCCTTGGGCCGATCGTGCTCGGACTGGCCTGGCTCGAGGACCTGCACGACCACGTTGCCCGGCCGCACCGCGTGCTTCTGATCGCCGTCGTCTCGGCAGCGGTGGCCTGCGTGACCCCGTTCGGGCCTGTCGTCTGGGTCTACGCGTTCGGCCTGTCGACCAACCCCGAGGTGACCGCCCGGATCACGGAATGGCAACCGACATCCCTGCGCTCGCTCCCCGGCATCCTGTTCTTCGGATCGGCGCTCGCTGTCGTCGCCCTAATCGCACGGCGTGGCCGGGTCACGCCCTGGCCGACCCTTGCCTGGCTCGCGGTCTTCTTCCTGATCGGTGCCTATGCGATCCGCGGCGTTGCGTGGTGGCCGCTCGGAGCGGTGGCGGCGATCGCCGGGGTGCTCGTGACGGGACCGGCGGGCGAGACAGTGCGACCCGAGGTGCTCGGCTCGCCGCGCATGCGCCGGATCAATCTACTCGTCGCCGCAGCCATCGTCCTGGCCGGAATCGCGTTGCTCCCGATCTGGCGACCGATCGAGCCGGGGCTCGATGCTCCGGCCGGCGTCGTCGGTATCGCGCCGCCGGGCATCACCGAGGCGCTGCGTGACAAAGCCGTGCCGAGCGACCGGCTGTTCAACCCGCAGGCGTGGGGCTCGTGGTTCGAGTTCGCCCTGCCCGACCTGCCGGTCGCCATCGACTCGCGCATCGAGCTCTTCCCGCCCGCCACGTGGGACAGATACCAGAACATCGTCGCGGGCGGCGACGGATGGGCGGGCCAGCTCGCTGACTGGGGCGTGACCATGATCGTCGTCGAGGCCCGCGAGACAGCGATGGCAGACCGGCTGGCGGCCGCAGGCTGGCGTTCGGTCTACACCGACTCGGAGGGCTCTGTCTTGGTCGCGCCGGACCGGTAGAGCCAGCGGGTCTGTGGCCGGCCGAGTACCAACAGGATGCCGGGACCATCGGGCTCGGTGCCACTGTGCACCGGGCTGGTAGAGTCGCAGCATGACCGAAGGAACCCCGGATCTCGACGTCGTCGTCCTTGGCGGCGGTGGTCACGTCGGCCTCCCACTGAGCCTCGCCTTCGCCGATGCCGGCCTGCGCGTCGGCATCTACGACACCAACCAGGCCACGCTCGACCGCATCGCCGCCGGCGAGATGCCGTTCATGGAGAACGGCGCCGACGAACTGCTGCGCAAAGTCCTCGCGACCGGCCGGCTGGCCTTCGGCTCGGAGGGCTCGATCATCGAGCGGACGGAGAACCTGGTGGTCGTCATCGGCACCCCGGTCGATGAATTCCTGGGGCCATCGATGACGATCTTCGAGAAGGCCGTCGACCAGATCTCGCCGCATCTGCGCGATGGCGCACTGGTCGCCCTGCGCAGCACCGTCTATCCGGGCACCACCGGCTACGTGGCCCAGCACCTGGCCGACCGTGGCAACCGGGTCGACGTCGCGTTCTGCCCGGAACGGATCGCCGAGGGCCATGCCCTCGAGGAGCTCCATTCCCTGCCGCAGATCATCGGCGCGGACGACGAGCGTGCCGCGGAACGCGCTACCGCCCTCTTCGGCAAGCTGGCCAGCAAGACGATCCGCACGACGACCAAGGAAGCCGAGCTTGCGAAGCTGTTCACGAACACCTGGCGATACATGAAGTTCGCGGTGGCGAACCAGTTCTTCACCATCGCGCACAGCGCCGGCGTCGACTATTCGAACATCCTCCGCGCGATCCGCGAGGACTACCCGCGTGCGGCCGACCTGCCAGGCCCCGGTTTCGCCGCCGGCCCGTGCCTGTTCAAGGACACGATGCAACTGTCGGCCTTCACCGCCGACCACTTCCCGCTCGGCCAGGCGGCGATGCAGGTCAACGAAGGCCTGCCCGCCTACATCGTGTCCGCGCTCGAGC
>JANMBS010000155.1:0-5422 GCA_031360525.1 Thermomicrobiales bacterium | reverse complement strand
CGTGCCGAGCACCTCGAGCTGGGCGAGGCGAACCTGATCGCGCTCGATGGCTTCACGCTGATCTCGACCGGCTGGGCCAACACGACCCCGTGGAACACGTTCCGCGAACTGCCCGAGCCCGAACTCCGCGAGCGGATCGATGGGCTGGTCGCCCAGGCGCCCGACCCCCATCGGGCGATCTTCAACTTCCACGCTCCGCCATACGGCTCGAACCTCGACAACGCCCCGAAGCTCGACGCCGACATGAGATACGTGGCCGGTGGGCAGGCGCTCATCCCGGTGGGCTCGAAGGCCGTCCGCGAGTCGATTCTTGCGTACGGGCCACCCCTGTCGCTTCATGGCCACATCCACGAAGGCAAGGGCGCCGTCAAGCTCGGCCAAACCCTGGCGGTCAATCCGGGCAGCTCGTACGAGGACGGAGTACTCCAAGCCGCCATCGTCGATCTCGATGAGAAGAAGGGAACGGTGAAGCGCTATCTGCTGATCAACGGCTGACGGCTTCGGATCCGGGGAAGGAGGGAACCATGGCTTCAACCGACACGACCACTCCATCACTGTTTCTCAGGAACGCCACCGGCTTGGTCAAGGGCTGGTCCGGCTTCGACGCGTTTGCGTACTCGTTCATGTCGGTCAACCTGGTCACGCTGGGGATGTTCTACAGCCTGGCGATCTTCGCGTACGTGCCGGACGGATCGGCCATCGCGTCGATCATCGTCACTGCCATCGGGATGACCTTCATGGTCATTGCCTACGCTGGACTGATCGCGGTCATGCCTCGGGCGGGCGGCGACTACGTCTGGCAGACACGGGTTCTTGACGGGATCCCCGGCGCAGTCACCGGTGGTGCCTTCGGGGCGATCGCGTTCTTCCTGGTCGGGACGGCCCTGGCGCTGGGCGACGTGGTCACCTATGGCAGCGCCATCGTCGGTGCGCTGATCGGGGCGACGATCGGCCTGAAGCGCGGCGGCGTCGGATTCGTCCTGTCCGCGACCGGCTGGTGGTTCATCCTCGCACTCTGGGCGCCGATCTACGGCTTCATCCTCAAGATCGAGTTCGTTCAGCCGCTCGCCGCGCTCCTGGGTTGGAAGGCGGGCGTCGACTTCTTCGGCACTGCGGACGGGACGTTCGCGGTGTCCATCGCCACGATCGTGATCACCTCCGGGCTGGTCGCCCTGGGGATGGCCGGCTACGCCAGGATCCAGCGCGTGTCGCTGTATATCGGCTTGGCCGCGTTGGCCCTCATGTTCGTCCTCATGCTGATCACGACCGTGGACACGTTCAAGCCCGCCTACGACAAGGCGGTCGAGGGCATGTTCGGCGTCCCGAACGCATACCAGGCGACGATCGACCAAGCCGCCACAGACCCGGCGTCCGCCTACACCGGCTCCGAGCTCGAACCGTTCTCGTTCGGCCCCGGCACTCTATCGCTCGTGCCCTTCATGCTGTTCTTCTTGCTGTACCCGAACTGGGGAGCGACCCTCTACGGCGAGGTCCGCGGCGCGGGTGACTTCAGGAAGGTCCTGCGCGGGATGATGGGTGGGCTGTGGGTGACGGTCGCCCTGGCGGTCATCTTCCTGCTGCTCGCGGCGCGGGCATTCGGCTGGACGTTCTTCAACGCGTCGAACGTGACCTACGTCAACTATGCGTACGCGTACTCGACGACCCCGCCGCCGATGCCCATCTGGGGATACCCACCGATGCTGGCCTCGTTCGTCATCGACAGCAACATCATCCAGGCGATCATCGTGTTCGCCTTCGGTGCCTGGTGGCTGGGCTGGACCGGCACGCTCTTCCTGTCGTCCACGCGGATGATCTTCGCGGCGGCCTTCGACCGGATGCTGCCCGAGTGGGCTGGCCGCGTGTCCGACACGCGGGCCGTTCCCTGGGCCGCTCTCGCGCTGATCATGATCCCGTCGATCTTCCTGAGCTACTTCTATGCCTACAACTCGGACTTCTACGGGCTGACGCTCGACGCCACGCTCGTCATCGCCGTCACGTTCTTCGGGACGTCGATCGCTGCGGCGATCCTGCCGTGGTGGAAGAAGGACCTCTACGAAGCCTCGCCGATGGCGCGCTACAAGATCGCCGGGCTCCCGATCCTGGGGATCGCCGGCGCCGTATCGGCGATCTTCTTGGGCTGGGTCCTCTTCATGTGGCTATCGAATGCCCTGTACGGGATCGGCGTCGGGAACACCACGTCGATCGTGTTCCTCGGGATCCTCTACGGCGCGGCGGCGCTGCTCTACGTAGTCGCCCGCCTGTATCGCCGCTCGCAAGGCGTCGACCTCGATGCCATCCACTCGGAGATCCCGGCCGAATAGGGTGTGGGTTTCTCGCAGACACGATGAAGGCGCCTCGGCCCCGGGGCGCCTTCTCGATTCGGTCTCGTGCGGCCTGGTCGCGCCGATTGGCGCCGAGAGCCGGCGCATGGCCGCCGACTCACCGACCGGACCCTCCGCGATCCGTGACTATCAGTCAACAAAACGGGTTCGACCGGTCGACCCGGCCCCCCTTGGGAACGAATCGTCGACTGTCAGGCGACGCCAACGGCTCGAGGAAAGCCGACGACGCCGTTCGGCCCCTGGCGTCGACTGCCAGGCGACAAATCGGGTTCAAAGGAGCGACCGGCGCCCCTTGGGGCCGAATCTGTCGACTGTCAGGCAACAAGGCCACACGATCGAGGCGGGCCAGCTAACCCTCGATCAGCCGCCAAACCAGCCGGTCGGGCCGGGCGAAGTGTTCTGCCAGACGTGCTTGGCCTCGCGGTATTCGCCGAGCCCGCTGGGGCCCAGCTCGCGCCCGATCCCGGACTGCTTGAAGCCGCCCCATTCGGCCTGTGGCAGGTACGTGTTGTAGTCGTTGATCCAGATCGTGCCGTGGCGCAATCGCGCCGCGACCCGCTGGGCTCGGCCCGCATCGGACGTCCAGACGGCGCCGGCCAGGCCATACGTGGTGTCGTTGCCGAGCGTGATGGCCTCCTCCTCCGTCGAAAACCGCTCGATGGTCAGGACGGGCCCGAACACCTCCTCACGCACGATCCGCATCTCCCGGGTGACGTCGGCGAAGACCGTCGGCCGGTAGAAGAAGCCGGCCTGGAGATCCGGCTCTGATGGACGGTGGCCGCCGGCGACGAGCCGGGCGCCCTCGGCGATCGCGCCGGCGACGTAGCCCTCGACCTTGGCGCGGTGGCCGGCGCTGATGAGCGCGCCGGCTTCGGTGGCGCCGTCGCTGCCGTGGCCGAGCCGGATCAGGTCCGCCCGACGGCCGACCTCCTCGACGAACCGGTCGTAGATCGTGTCCTGGACGATGGCCCGGCAGCCGGCCGAACAGACCTGCCCGGAGTGGGTGAACGCGGCGGTCAGGGCGTTGTCCACGGCGGTCTCGAAGTCGGCGTCGTCGAACACGATGTTCGGGCTCTTGCCGCCCATCTCGAGCGCGACCTTCTTTAGGTTGACCGCGGCCCCGTGCAGGACGGCGCGTCCCGCCTCGAGCCCGCCGGTGAGCGAGACGAGGTCGACGTCACGGCTGTCGGCCAGCGCCTGGCCGACCCTGTCGCCCGGGCCGAGAACGAGGTTGACGACCCCCGGCGGGATGCCGGCCTCCTCGAACAGCCGGGTCAGATGGATCGCCGTCAGCGGCGTGACCTGGGCGGGTTTCATGACGGCGGTGTTGCCCGCGGCAAGGGCCGGCGCGATCTTCCAGCTGAGTTGCAGCAGGGGGTAATTCCACGGGCCGATCAGGCCGCACACGCCGACCGGCTCGTAGACGATCCGGCTGAGCGCATCGGGGTTGCTGGTGTCGACGATGCGGCCGGCGTCCTTGTCGGCGAGGTCGGCGAAATAGCGGAAGACGCGGGCGACATCGCTCATATCCCAGCGGCTCTCGCGCATCGCCTTGCCGGTGTTGACGGTCTCGAGCCGAGCGAGCTCTTCTTGGTCTCGGTCGATCAGGCCGGCGACACGGTCGAGCAGGGCCGCCCGTTCACCGGTGGGGGTGCGCGGCCAGTCGGTGTCATCGAATGCGCGACGGGCGGCCGCGATGGCGGCCTGGACCTGCTCGTCGGTCGCGACGTCCACCTCGGTCACGACGGTCGCGTCGGACGGGTTGACGACCGGGCTGCACTCGCCGTTCGCGGACGCGACCCACTCGCCGTCGATGTAGAGACTCGGCACGCTGACCTCACGCTGGTCGGGTTCGGCCGCAGCATCGATGGGGGTCGGCGGGCCGTCAAGACACGGGTGCGAGGGCTGGGCCGACGACGGCCCGTTCGTCGGTGCGTCCGTCAGCCTGGCGGCTCCGACGGTCGAGCGTTGCCGTAGGTCGGGCCGGCGCCGCGCGGCTCGGCGGCCCAGCGCGCCGCGTTGGCGATCACGTGCCGCACCGTGGCGTCGTGATAAGTCGGATAGGTCTCATGACCGGGGCGGAAGTAGAAGACGCGTCCCAGGCCGCGGCGGTATGTACAGCCGCTGCGGAAGACCTCGCCGCCCTCGAACCAGCTGACGAAGACCAGCTCGTCGGGCGGCGGGATGTCGAAGTGCTCGCCGTACATCTCCTCCTCCGCGAGGACGAACGACTCGCCGATGCCCTCGGCGATGGAGTGCGATGGGTCGACCACCCAGAGCCGTTCCCGGCGGCCGTCCTCGCGCCACTTGAGATCGCAGGACGTGCCCATCAGGCGCTTGAAGATCTTCGAGAAGTGGCCCGAGTGCAGGACGATCAGGCCCATCCCGCCGAGAACGCGGGCGTGGACGCGGTCCACGGCGGCGTCCGAGACCTCGTCGTGCGCCACGTGCCCCCACCAGGTCAGCACGTCCGTGTCGGCGAGGAGCGCGTCGCTCAGACCCTGGTCGGGTTCGTCCAGCGTCGCGGTTCGGACCTCGAACCCGTCGTGCTCGCGGAGACCCGCCGCGATCGCCGCGTGGAGGCCATCGGGGTACACCATTCGGACAGCCGGGTCCGACCGTTCCTGGCGGTACTCGCTCCATACGGTGACCCTGGTCATCGTCCGGCGGCCGCTGGCGTCGCGGGATTCGTGATGACGGCGCCGCCGCGCGAGGCGGACTCGCGGATCGCGTCCCACAGCCGAGCCATGCGCAGGCCGACCTCGGGCGGACTGGGGTTCGTGCTGCGCCCCGCGCGGACGTTCAGGAACTGCTCCCATATCGGCACCGCCTGGACGGAGCGAACCTTGTGCAGTCGCCGGCTGCCCGCGCGCTGGACCTCCAGCCGCTCGCCCCAGATGCCCGTTCGAAGGATCGCGTTGGTCGTGAAGACGTAGACGTCCGAGTTGGCGGACGGGATCGCACTGCCGCAGCCATTCATCGTCACGAGCGCTCCGGAAGCGAGGCGGCCCATGACGACTCCACGGATGTCGACCGGCCGCCCGTCATCCTCCATCCATGCGGCCACCTGGGCGAAGTCC
>JANMBS010000144.1:0-2172 GCA_031360525.1 Thermomicrobiales bacterium | reverse complement strand
TGGCGCAGGCCGGCCATCCGGACCTGGAAGAACTCGTCGAGATTCCCGGCGAAGATGGCCAGGAACTTCACTCGCTCGAGCAGCGGGTTGCGCTCGTCGCGTGCCTCATGGAGGACGCGGGCGTTGAATTCGAGCCATGACCGCTCGCGGTTCAGGTACGGGTAGGTCGCCTTCGGGCGGGTCGTGCGACGAGGGCGTGGCGGGACCGCGGGTCGAGCGGGTGCGCGAGGGTCGATCGCGGCCATCGGTGCGTGCTTGGGCCTCTCCGTCAGGGCCGCGACGACGGTGCGGCCCGGCCGGCGAGGATAGCACGGCCCCCGCGTCACTCCTCCGCGACGTACCGCCGATCGCCGTTCCCCGGGTCGATCCAGACCCGCATCGTCCGGCTCGAGGTCGGGTCGATGAAGACCTCGTCGCTGCGCCGGAATCGCGGCTCGATGGCGGCGCCTACCGGTTCGCCGCCACCGGGCCCGTGCGGCTCGCCGCTGCGATCCGCCGCCTCGGAGCGGTAGCGGACGCGCTCGATGAGCGTCCCGATCATAAAGGCGAGGCCGACCACGACCAGCCAGACCCCGGTGATCCAGGCGCCTGCACCCGCGAAGCCGATGAGAGCCAGTCCGGCGACGGCCATGGTCAGACCGGTCGCGAGCACCAGGAGCCGGGCGGCCCCGAAACCCCAGCTCATTCGACCGGCGTGGTCGGGGCCGTCGATCCGTCGGGTGCGACCACGACCGCGGTGCCGTATGCCACGATCTCGCTCATGGTCCCCGACAGCTCAGAACTGTCGAAGCGCATTGACAGGACCGCATTCGCGCCGAGGAGCGTGGCATTCTTGACCAGTCGGTCGAGTGCCTGGCGGCGGGTGTCCTCGAGCAGGCTCGTGTACTCGTGGATCTCACCGCCGCCGAGCGAGCGGATGCTGGCCATCAGGTTGCCGCCCAACCCGCGGCTGCGGACGACGAGCCCGAAGACCATCCCCTTGCTCTCGGTGATGCGATGGCCGGGCAGGTACGGAGTGGTGACGACGATCATGCGTGCTCCTCATGGCGATCTGCCCCGACGGCCGACGACGCGGCCCCTCGTCGGGCGCTGCAGTCCGGGCAGGGACACCGGTCGCGCAGCATCGTGAACGTGTAGTAGCCGGTGTGATGACCGTCGGCCCAGGCCGGGGCGATGGCATAGCCGCCGACCATCGAGACATCGACGAGGCGCGTCTGTTCCGCGGTCAGGGTCGGACCGCTGTCGAGCCAGCCAGGCATCCCGGCCTCGCCACGGCAGAAGGCGCACGGGCAGAGCCAGCGCAAGGTCGTCGTGTCGTACGCGGTGTCGTGGCCGTCATCCCAAACGATCTCGAGGCGCCCCGCGGCTCGGTCGGCGTGGATCGAGACTGCGCTCGTGCTGCTCATCGGATCGATCGTACCCCGTCGTGCGCCGGCGCGGCTCATCCATGACCATCGGGTCGCGGGCGGCCAGGCGGATAGGGGCTATCCTCCGCGACGTGAGCCTCGAGATCGACCACGTCACGAAGCGTTTCGGCACGACCCTCGCCCTCGACGGCCTGGACTTCGAGGTGACGCGTGGCGAGGTCTTCGGCTTCCTCGGGGCGAATGGCGCCGGCAAGACGACGACGATGCGGATCTGCCTCGGGATCATCCGCGCCGACGCCGGCGCGATCCGCTGGGATGGCCGGCCGACCGAGGATGTCCCGAGGCGCACATGGGGCTATCTCCCCGAGGAGCGCGGACTCTATCCGCGGATGGGCGTCCTCGACCAGCTCGTCTACTACGGCTCGCTCTACGGGATGGCCCCCGACGTGGCCCGGCGCGATGCCCTCGCCTGGCTGAGCCGCTTCAGGATCCCGGAGTACGCCGATCGCCGCGCCGAGGAGCTGTCAAAGGGCAACCAGCAGAAGGTCCAGTTCATCGCAGCGGTCCTGCACGATCCAGAGGTCCTGTTGATGGACGAGCCGTTCACCGGGCTCGACCCGGTCAACCTCGTCCTGCTGCGCGAGGCGTTCACCGAGCTGCGCGATCGGGGCCGCACGCTGATCTTCTCGACCCACCAGATGGAGGCCGCCGAGGCACTCTGCGAGTCGGTGGCGATCGTCGATCACGGGCGGCTCGTGGCCGGTGGACGCGTGCGCGACCTCAAGCGGGCGAGCGGCCGTCGGAC
>JANMBS010000286.1:0-5495 GCA_031360525.1 Thermomicrobiales bacterium | reverse complement strand
CGGTGCCCCGGCCCTCGCAGCGCGGGCACATCCCGCCAGTGAGGGTGAAGGTCCTGCTCTCGGTGGTGGCCTTTCCGGCACCGCGCTCGATCGTGATGGCGCCGCTCCCTCGGACCGACGGGATGTTGAAGGAGAACGCCTGGGGTGAGCCGATGTGCGGCGTTCCGAGCCGGCTGAACAGGATGCGCAGCATCGTGTTGGCGTCGGTGGCGGTGCCGACGGTGGAGCGGGCGTTGGCGCCCATCCGCTCCTGGTCGACGATGATCGCCGTGGTCAAACCCTCGAGCAGGTCGACGTCGGGACGGGCCTGGCTCGGCATGAAGCCCTGGACGAACGCGCTGTAGGTCTCGTTGATGAGCCGGCGCGACTCGGCCGCGATCGTGGCGAAAACGAGAGAGCTCTTGCCGGAACCCGAGATGCCGGTGAAGACGGTCAGGCGGCGCTTCGGGATCTCGACGCTGACGTTCTTGAGGTTGTTCTCGCGGGCGCCGTGGACCCGGATCAGGTCGTGGCTGTCCGCGGTCGGCAGCGCGGGCGGCTGCGGAATGGTGGAGGCTGCACTCATCGGTCCTGGATCGGCCCCAGGACGTTGCCAACGTCGGTCATGGTCGCTCCTGACGCGTTGCTGTGAGGTCGATGGCGGTCAGCCCGGTGGAGCTCGGCGACCGGTCGTTGCGGCCTCGATCGCGAGAACCTTGGCAAGGCGACGACGATGGCGTGGCTCGCCGCTGAACGTGGCCCCGAGGAACGCCACCGCGCACTCGAACGCCGGCTCCGGCCCGATGACCCGCGCGCCGAGGGTCAGCACGTTCATGTCGTCGTGTTCGACGCCCTGGTGCGCGGAATAGGTGTCGTGGCAGACCGCCGCGCGGATGCCGCGCATCTTGTTGGCGGCCACGGACGCCCCGACCCCCGAGCCGCAGATCAGGATGCCGCGCTCCGCCACGCCGTCCTGGATGGCCTCCCCCAGGCGCTGCGCGAAGTCCGGGTAGTCGTCGGTCGGATCCGAGCCATCCCCTCCGAGGTCGATCAACTCGTGCCCGAGGCCGGCCGCCGCGAGACGGCGGATCAGTTCGTCCTTGCACGCGGCGCCTGCATGGTCGGCGCAGAAGGCGACTCGCATGTCAGCTGTGGCCGGGGTCTGAGCTGGTGGTCCGGGCGACGCCGGACTCACCGTCCCCGATCGTCGGGTGCTGACCGAAGTGGCCGCCATCGAGCGTCGGGATGCGGCCATGGAGGCCGTCGCGGACGACCCGGCGGGCGACGTCGGCGACGCGATCGGCGGTGAAGCCGAACTTCTCGAAGATCGTGCCGGCGGGCGCCGACGCGCCGAAGTGGTCGAGCCCGATGATCGCCCCCTCGTCGCCGACCCAGCGCTCCCAGCCGAGCGTGACACCGACCTCGACGCTCACCCTCTTGCGGACGGACGGGGGCAGGACGGCGTCCCGGTAGGCCTGATCCTGGAGGTCGAAACGCTCCCAGCACGGGAGCGACACGACGCGGGTCGGGATGCCCTCGCCTTCGAGCGTCTCGGCGGCGGCGAATGCCAGCTGGAGCTCCGAGCCGGTGCCGATGACGATGAGCTGCGGCGTCCCGCCGGAGGCCTCGCGCAGGACGTAGCCTCCGCGCGAGACGCCCTCGCGCGCCAACCGGTCCGTGCCGGCCAGGGTGGGGAGCTTCTGCCGTGTGAGTGCCAGGGCGACCGGCCCATCGGTCCGCTCGACCGCGAGCGCCCAGGCAGCCGCGGTCTCGTTGGCGTCGCCGGGCCGCACGAAGTCGAGGTTCGGGATCGCGCGCAGGGCGGCGTAGTGCTCGACCGGCTGGTGGGTCGGGCCGTCCTCGCCGAGCCCGACCGAATCGTGCGTCCAGACATAGATGTCGTGAAGCCCGGACAACGCCGACAGGCGGACCGCTCCGCGCATGTAGTCGCTGAAGGTCAGGAACGTGGCGCAGTAGGGGATGAATCCGGCGTGGTAGGCGATGCCGTTGGTGATGCCACCCATCCCATGCTCGCGCACCCCGAAGCGCAGGTTCCGCCCGGGCTCGCCGGCGCTGAAGTTCGCCTCGCCCTTGATGTCGGTCAAGTTGGACTCGGACAGGTCAGCGGCCCCGCCGAACAGCTCGGGAAGTCGAGCGGCCAGTGCCTGGAGGGAGTCCTGGCTCGCGTTCCGCGTCGCGACCTCTGTGCCGGTCTGGTAGGCCGGAAGGTCAGCGTCCCAGCCGTCGGGGAGGCCCAGCCGCTTCGTCCGGCGGCGAAACTCGGTGGCAGCGGCTGGGTCGGCGTCGCGGTAGGCGGAGTAGCGTGCCTCCCAGTCGGCGACCAGGGCCTCGCCCGCAGCGATCGCCTCGCGGAACCGTTCGCGCGCCGCCTCCGGGACGAAGAAGCTCTTGTCGGGATCCCAGCCGTAGGCCTCCTTGGTCAGGCGGACCTCGTCGGGGCCGAGCGGCGACCCATGCGCTTTCTGGCTGTCGTGCTTGTTCGGGCTGCCGTAGCCGATGTGGGTCCGCACGGCGACCAGGCTCGGGCGGTCGTCATCGAGTGCGCCCTCGATGGCGGCTTCGATCGCCGCGATGTCGTTGCCGTCCTGGACCCTCTGGGTATGCCAGCCATAGGCCTCGAAGCGCAACGGGACGTCTTCGGAGAAGGCCATCGCCGTCGGCCCGTCGAGCTGGATCCCGTTGTCGTCGTAGAGGACGACGAGCTTGCCGAGGCGCAGGTGGCCGGCCAGGCTCGCCGCCTCGGAGGCGATCCCCTCCTGGAGGTCGCCGTCGGAGGCGATGACGTAGGTCCGGTGTTCGACGATGTCGTGGCCCGGGCGGTTGAACTCGTATGCCAGTCGTCGCTCGGCGATCGCCATCCCGACCGCGTTGGCGAAGCCCTGCCCGAGCGGACCCGTGGTGGCCTCGACGCCCGGTGTCAGCCCGTACTCGGGATGGCCCGGCGTGATGCTGCCCCACTGCCGGAACGACTCGAGATCCTCGAGCGAGACCTCGTAGCCGGTCAGGTGGAGGAGCGAGTAGAGCAGCATGCTGGCGTGGCCGGCACTGAGGACGAAGCGGTCGCGGTCCGGCCAGTCCGGGCGGGTGGGGGCGTGGCGCAAGAACCGAGTCCAGACGACGTATGCCATCGGTGCGGCGCCCATCGGGGCGCCCGGATGCCCGGAATTGGCCTTCTGGACGGCATCGATCGAGAGCGTCCGGATGGTGTCGATGGCCAGCTGGTCGAGGTCGGTGGCGACAGTCATCGGGCAGGCTCCGGTCGGTCGGTGGGATGGCGGGTCGTGTCGAGCCCTGGGTTCCTCGCTCGGCCATTGTAGCGACGCCCCCGTTATCCTCCGGGGATGCCGCCCATCCCCCGACCCAGGCGCCCGAAACGCCCCAAGCTGCTGGCACGACCCTCCCGACCGGCACGCCCCGGGCGCCCGCGCCGGACAGGCGGGGGGCCGGCACAGGCCAGGATCGTCGTGCTCGGCGACCTGATGCTCGATGTGGTGGTCGCCCCGGCCCGGGCCCTCGAATCGGGGACCGACGTCCCGGGTCGGGTCGCGCTCGTCCAGGGCGGTTCGGCGGCGACGACCGCTCGATGGCTCGGCCGGCTCGGGGCACGCTCGAGTCTCGTCGCCTCGGTGGGGCGTGACGCCGCGGGTCGAGCACTGGTCGAGACGCTCCGCGGCGACGGCGTGACCGCTCGCGTCATGCGCATCGCGGGTGCCCGGACGGGGCGGATCGGCGTCCTCGTTGCGGCCGACGGTGAGCGCAGCTTCGTCGCCGATCGTGGCGCAGCCGACCTGCTTCGACCCGACGACCTGCGGGCGTCGTGGTTCAAGGGCGCGGATGCCCTGCACCTGCCGGTCTACTCGCTCCTCGGGGAGCCGCTCGGGCAGGCCGGCCGTCGCGGGATCGAGTTGGCGCGCGAGGCCGGCGCGGTCGTCAGCGTCGACCTGGCCTCGATCGGGCCGTTGCTCGCCGATGGTCGTCGCTCGGCACGGGCGCTCATCGCCGAGGTCGCCCCGGATCTGCTCTTCGCGACCGCCTCCGAGGCTTCGGCGCTGCTCGGGGGCGCGTCGGTCGATGGACTGCTTGAGTTCGCAGCGATGGCCGTGGTCAAGCGCGGGCCGAAGGGCGCGACCGTCCTCGCGCGGGTCGGCGATGGCAGCACGCGGTTCGAGGTCGCCACCCAACATGTCGCCGCCTCCGACACCACCGGCGCGGGCGACGCCTTCGACGCCGGCTTCCTAGTCGGCTGGTTCGCGTCGCGTGCCGCGGGCCGGTCTGTGCCCTCGTCGCTCCAGCGCGCAGCCGTGGCCGGTCACCGGGCCGCCACGCGCCAGCTGTCGACGCCGCGACAGGAGTTGCCGCTCGGGTGAGTGGGCTCGCGTCGGCCACGCGGCTGTAGGCTTCCCGGGTGCGAACGCAGGCTGCCCTCATCGACCGGCTCGCCATCGACGCAGAGGTCTCGGCAGCGCTGGCGGAGGGCCGGGCGGTCGTCGCCCTCGAATCGACGCTGATCAGCCACGGCCTCCCATATCCACAGAACATCGAGGTCGCGACCGCCTCCGAGGCGGCCGTGCGGGCGGCGGGCGCGATCCCGGCCACGATCGCGGTCCATGCCGGGCGGTTGATGGTCGGGCTCGACGAGGCTGCGCTGCTCGCGCTCGCGACGGCCCCGGCGGGCTCGGTGCGCAAGGCGGCGAGGCCGAGCCTGGCGGCGGCCCTGGCGGGCGGGGGATGGGCGGCCACCACTGTCTCCGCCACCCTGATCGCGGCGCACGCGGCCGGCATCGCGGTCTTCGCGACCGGCGGGATCGGGGGCGTCCATCGCGGCGCGCTTGGCGGGATGGTGACCGCCCCAGGCGGCCCGCCCGAGCCGGCCCCCACCTTTGACATCTCGTCGGACCTCGAAGAGCTCGGCCGGACGCCGGTGGCGGTCGTCTGTGCCGGACCAAAGGCGATCCTCGACGTCCCGGCCACGCTCGAATACCTCGAGACGCGCGGGGTGCCGGTCGTCGCCGTCGGCCAGCTCGATCTGCCCGGCTTTTACGCTCGTTCAGCAGGGATCGCCGCACCCGACTCGGTTGCAGACCTCGATGGCGCGGCCGATCTCGTCGCCGTCCAGCTGGGACTTGGCCTCGGCGTCGGGATCCTGGTATGCGTCCCGGTCCCCGCCGCCGACGCGCTGCCCGGCGATGTCGCCCGAGCGGCGGTGGAACGCGCGATCAGCGAGGCGACGGCGGCCGGGGTCGGGGGCCCGGAGCTGACCCCATGGCTCCTTGCCCGGATCGCGGTCCTGACCGATGGGGCGTCGATCCGCGCCAACACCGCGCTCATCGTCAACGACGCCGCCTTCGCCGGGGCCTTGGCGGTCCGGCTCGCGACCCGCTGACGCCACGCGACACTCGCGCGCGCGGCCGCCTGCGTCTCGACGCCGGCGCCGCCAGGACGCACCGCTTCCCCGCACGTCATCTTGCCGCTCGGCTGGGCGCTCGTTACACTCG
>JANMBS010000285.1:0-5567 GCA_031360525.1 Thermomicrobiales bacterium | reverse complement strand
CCGGTCGGGTTGCGGATGTAATCAAGTTCGCCGTTCTTGAAGGCGTCGACCATCGCGTTCGTGGCGTTGGGGAAGAACTGGAAGATGATCTCGTCCGCCGCGCCCTTGGGACCCCAGTACGACTCGTTGCGGACGAGCCGCGCGGACTGGCCGTTGGTCCATTCGACGACCTGATACGGTCCGGTCCCCACGACCGGCGGCTTGTTGACGAAGTCTCCGACCTTGTCGATCTTCACGCCTTTCCAGACGTGCTTGGGCAGGATCGGGAGATACATCTGGAGGACGCGGTCGTTCTTCCGGCTCGTGGTCACGGTCAGGGTCGTCGGGTCGCTGGCCTTGACCGCGGTGATCGCCGCGTTCTGGACATACGGATCGAGATACCCGTAGCCGAGACTGACTTCGGCCTTCTGTGCGTCGAGGTAGTACTGAAGCGTCCAGGCTGCGTCCTCGGCGGTGGCCGGCTGGCCGTCCGACCACTTCATCCCGGAGCGGATCTTGAACGTCCAGGTCAGCCCATCGGCCGACTGCGTCCAGCTGTCGGCGTACCCGGCCACCGTCTCGTTGTTCGGCCCGAAACCGACGAGCATGTCGTAGTTGAGGGTGAAGACCTCATAACCGACGAGGAGAGCCGTCTGGTACGGGTTGAGCGAGTCGAGGTCCTGGGTCGTCCCGATCTTGAGGACATTCGGGGCGGCAGCTGTCGCGGGGACCGCAGCGGGAAGCACGAGGGCGGCCGCCAGGCCGAGCACCGAAACGACGCGACCGATTCGGCCGCGCAGGGATATACGCATTCGACGTCTCCTCCTGGGGGGCCCTCCGCGCCCGAATTGGCGGTACGGTGGCACAGCACCGGCTTTCCCGCAAACCGTGACTCGCACCGTGCGCCCCGCCTCGCTCAGACCATCCACGAGGTGGCCGGGTCGGCCTCGAGGAGGATCGGGCGATCGATCCGGAAGCGCGCGATGTCAAGTGCCGACGGGGTCGTCCCCGCGACGAGCATCTCGGCCAGCACGCGACCGAGGACCGATGCGAACTTGAATCCGTGCGCCGCCCCCAACCCGACCGCGACGCCCGGCAGACCTGGCAGCCGATCGACCACGAAATCTCGATCCGGGGTCAGCGTGTAGAGGCAGGTCTTGGTGTAGATCGGCGGCCCGACAGCGCCCGGCAGGTGGGTCGCCATGAAGTCGCCGAGCCGGGCGAAGGCGGTCTCGTCGCGGTCGAAGGTGCGCTGGTCGGGATCGACCGGCGAGCCGCCGCAATCCTGGGCGGCCTTCGGCCCGGCTTCGCCGTACGTCGGGAAGCCATAGAAGCACGGATCGTCCATCCAGATCCAGACCGGGAAGCGGTCAGGCGCGAAGGCGGCGGGGTCGGGACAGGCGAAGTAGGTGACCTGTTCCTTTGTGATCGTCAGCGGCAGCCGATGACCCAGCGTCTCCAGCAGTCCATTCGTCCAGGCGTCCGCGGCCAGGACGACCCGCGAGCTCCGATAGACGGCGTCCGGGGTCACGACCTCGAGGTCGCCGCCGCCCGCGTCGCGGATCGCGGTCACCGGGGTGTGGTCGCGCAGGGCCGCGCCGTTCGCGACGGCCAGGCGGCGGTGCGCGGCGTTGCCACGATAGGGGTCGGCCAGCCCGCCCTGCGCCTGCCAGATCGCGGTGACGTCGTCACCGACGTGCCACTGCGGCCAGCGACGACGGATCTCGGGGCCGCCGAGTTGCTCGAAAGGCACGTCCTCGGCGCCCAGGCTGCCGACGTAATCCGATTCCGGGATGGCCGAGCCTGCGGGCCACAGGTCGAGGCCGCCCGTGGTGGTGACGACCTTCACACCGGCCTCGGCCTCGACCTCGGCCCACGTCGCGTAGGCGCGCTTGGCGAGCCGGACGTAGTCGGGGCGATGGTACGAGAGCCGGATGATCCGGCTGTGGTCGGCAGATGCGCCCTTGGTGTGGTCGATGGCGAACCGCTCGAGACCGAGGACCCCCTCGCCCAGCGACCGGCTCAGCCAGTAGGCGGCGCCCGATCCGATCGCGCCCAGGCCGACGACGATGGCGTCCCAGTCGCGGCGAGACGTCGGCGCGGCTTCAGCCACCGGTCGCCTCGATCGCGCGGAGCAACGCAAATCTCTCGACGGCCACGACGGTCATCGCGTCCGTGATCCGGCCGTCGAGGGTCATCTCCAGGACCTCGGTGAAGGGCATCCAGCGGACGGCCAGGTCCTCTGTGCCATCGGGCGTCGCGACGCCGTGGCTGAGGCCGGTCGCGACGAACAGCACGGCCAGCTCGTCGCTCACGCTGTTGGACAGGTGGAGGCGGGCCAGCTCATGCCACCCGGTGGCCTCGACGCCGGTCTCCTCGAGCAGCTCGCGGCGGGCGCCGTCGAGTGCGCTCTCTCCATCGGGAACGCCGCCTTCGGGGATCTCCCACGCATAGGCGTCGAGCGTGTAGCGATGCTGACCGACGAGGAGCACCCGGTCGTCGTCATCGAGGGCCAGCACGCCGGCCGCCACGTTGGCGAAATGGACGACGCCGTAGATGCCCGGGGCGCCATCGGGTCGGGTCACCTCGTCGTGCCAGACGGTGAGCCAGGGGTTCTCGTAGGCGATCCGTCGGGCGTGGCGCGTCCACGGGCCGCTGGCGGTGGCGTCGCTCCCAGCCTTGGCGTGCGTGGCGGAGTCGTCGTTCGTGGCGGCCTCGTCATCCATCGCCGCATCGTCGCACGGGCCGGTCGGGTCCGTCCGACCGCCGCGACCGCCTCGTAGACTCGGGGCGATGACCGAACCCGACGAGACCCACGGCCGACCGGCGAGCGAGTCGCGCTACGAGGTCGAGACCGTGTGGGACGCACGGATCCCGGCACGCGATGGCGTCGAGCTCTCGGCGAACCTGTGGCTGCCACGCTCTGCGGCCGGTGAACACTTTCCAGCCGTCCTCGAGATGATCCCGTACGGCAAGGACAACTGGCGACGGAACTCGGACATCGCCCGCGGGACGTACCTGGCACGCCGCGGGTATGCCCTCTGCCGGGTCGACGTTCGCGGGACCGGGTCGTCGGGCGGCATCGCGCTCGACGAGTACACCGAGGCCGAGACGCTCGACGGCTACGATGCCGTGGAGTGGCTTGCCGCCCAGCCGTGGTGCGACGGGGCGATCGGGATGTGGGGGATCAGCTACGGCGCCTTCACCGCGATCCAGGTCGCGAAGCTCCGGCCGCCGCACCTGCGGGCGATCGTCCCGGTCATGGGCACCGACGACCGCTATCTGAGCGACGTCCACTACATCGGTGGCTGCGTGACGGTGAGCGAGCTCAGCCAGTACGCGGTCAGCCAGGTCGGGATGAACGCGATGCCGCCGGACCCCGCGTTCCGGGGCGAGGGATGGCGTGACGAATGGCTGGCCCGCCTCGAGGCGACACCGCCATGGCTGATCGAATGGCTCCGCCAGCAGCACGATGGCCCGTACTGGCGCGCAGGTTCGCTGGCGCCCGACTACGACGCGATCGAGGCGGCGATCCTCAACGTCGGTGGCTGGATGGACTCGTACGTCGACGCGGCGCTCCGGATGCAGGCGGCCTGTACCGCTCCGTCGCGGACGATCGTCGGCAACTGGGTCCACGATCTCCCTGATGCAGCCACGCCAGGACCGAACCTCGACGACCTGCATGAACTCGTGCGCTTCTTCGACCGTTGGCTGAAGGGGATCCCGAACGGCGCCGACGAAGAGCCTGCGATCACCTGGTTCGAGCGCGAATACGCCGAGCCCGAACCGTTCCCGGCAGTGTGGCCTGGGCGCTGGCGGGCGGCGGCGGCATACCCGCATCCCTTCGTGGAGACGAGGGAATGGTGGTTCGCCGGCGGCTGGGTGCCCCTCGTCGGGACCTTGGCGTCCGAAACGACCGAGGGCGCGGCCATGGCGGGGGTGGACGGCTATCGTCACCGTCCGACCGTCGGGACGCGCGCAGCACTGTCATGGGGTGCCGGCGGACCACCCAACGGGCTCGGACGCGACCTGCGACCGGACGAGGGGCTCGGTCCCAGCTACACCTCCGGGCCACTCGAGACGGCGCTCGAGATCCTCGGCGTCCCGGAGGTCGTCATGCATCTCTCGGTCTCGGCGCCGGTCGCGACCGCGGTGGTCCGGCTGACCGACGTGGCCCCGGACGGCACGTCAGCCCAGGTCACCGCCGGGATCCTCAATCTGACCCATCGCCGCTCGCACGTCGCTCCGCAGGCGCTCGAGCCCGGGCGCGTCGAGGAGGTCCGTATGGTGATGCGCCCGACCGGGTACCGGTTCCTCGCCGGCCACCGCATCCGCGTTTCGGTGGCGTCGTCCGCGTGGCCGGTCATCTGGCCGTCGCCGTATGAGACGACGTTCGAGCTCCACCACGGCGCGGCGACTCCGTCCCGGCTGGTCCTGCCGGTCATCCCGCCCGCCGGCGGCCCGGGCGATGTCCCTGTGCCGGCATTCAAGACCACGCCGCCCGACGCCCCAGCATTCGACGGCGGAGGCAGCACGGACGGCCCGGTCTGGCGGGTCAGCGACGACGTCATGGCGGGGACCGTGACGGTCTCGGTGCACGACGGCGGAGAGGACCTCCTCGAGGATGGTCGCCGGCTCTATGCGGCTGAGACCCTGACGATGACCGCCTTCGACGCCGACCCCGCGCGCGCGATCCTCGACGCCGACGTCGTCTACCGCTGGTGGGAGCACGCCTTCGAGACCGAGATCCGGGCGCGCTCGACGCAGACCAGCGACGCCGAGGCGTTCCACCTGTCCGTCGACCTCGAGGTCGACCTGGACGGCGAGCCGTTCTTCCGGCGCAGCTGGAACGAAACCATCGAGCGTCGCCTCGTCTGACCGCGTCTGCCTCGAGGCCGCCGCTAGACTGCCCCCATGGCACGCCCCAGGATCTCGGCCAAGGCCGAGCGCTTCAGCGAATCGGTCATCCGCGAGATGAATCGGCTCGCGGTCGCGGCCGGAGCGGTCAGCCTCGCCCAGGGATTCCCCGACTTCCCCTGCCCGCCCGAGCTCAAGGCTGCGGCCGCGGCCGCCGTCGCCGACGACATCAACCAGTACGCCATCACCTGGGGCAGCAAGCCGCTCCGCGACGCGATCGCGGCCACCAACGCGCGCCAGTTCCCCGGCTGGGGCGCGATCGATCCCGAGACCCAGGTGACCGTCACCTGCGGGGCGACCGAGGCGATGATCGCGGCCATGCTCGGGCTGCTCGACCCGGGCGACGAGATCGTCGTCTTCGAGCCGTATTACGAGAACTACGGCCCCGACGCGATCCTGGCCGGTGCCGTCCCGCGTTACGTCACCCTCCACGAGCCGGACTGGTCGATCGACCCCGACGAGCTGCGGGCGGCGTTCGGGCCGCGGACCCGGGCGATCGTCGTCAACTCGCCGCACAACCCGACGGGCAAGGTCTACACGCGCGCCGAGCTCGAGCTGATCGCGGGGTTGTGCCTCGAGTTCGACGCCCTACCTTCACCGACGACATCTACGAGCACATCGTGTTCGATGGCGAACATATCCCGCTCGCGACACTCCCCGGGATGGCCGAG